>JBDUCW010000085.1:0-18779 GCA_040003235.1 Ferruginibacter sp.
AACGGCACATCGTTGGCAACTGCCATTTCACTGATTGATTTAAAATGTTTCATTTTACTGTTCTTAAAATTAACGAATTAACGAAGAAAGAGATTAATAAGCCTGTCCGTATTTTTAGTAAAGGGAGCATGCAGCAGATCCATACCATTCCAGATTCCCTGTTCGTAAATTCCTTTGGCATGACTGAGTGTCCGGAAACCTTCTATACCATGATATGCACCCATACCGCTTTCGCCCACGCCTCCAAAAGAAAGATCATCCTGTGCGATATGTGAAAATGTTCCATTGACCGTTACATTGCCAGAGGTAGTCCGGCTCAAAACTTTTCTTTTATCTTCATCATCATGCGTAAAAAAATACAGCGCCAATGGCCTTGGCCGGGCATTTACATAGTTAATGGCATCATCAATAGAATTATAAGCAAGTATTGGTAATATAGGTCCAAAAATTTCCTCTTTTGCAATACGCATTTCGTCTGTTACACCCAACACAATAACTGGCGCCATTGTATGAGGACGTTTTGATGCATCACCTGAACGGATCCCCACTTCTATTATCTGAGCTCCATGTGTTCTTGCATCATCAAGCAATTCTTTCAATATGGTAAATTGTTGTTCGTTCACAATTGAAGTATAATCTTCACCAGCTGGTCCATCAGGATAAGCCAATTTTACATGCTGATCATAAGCCTTAATAAAAGCATCCACTTCAGTTTCATGTACCAATGCATAATCAGGTGCAATACAGGTTTGCCCGGCACTCAGGAGTTTTCCATACACAATACGGGAGGCTGCTTTCTCCAGCGAATAACCTTTAGAAACAATGACTGGCGATTTACCTCCCAATTCCAAAGTCACAGGCACGAGGTTTTCGCTAGCCGCTTTCATTACAGAACGACCTACTAATGTACTGCCGGTAAAAACAAGATGATCGAAATGTAATTTGCTGAAAGTTGCGCCATCGCCGTTTACAAGCGTTACCTGCTCCTGGGGAAAAATATTTTTGAACATTGCATCAATGACAGCATTGGTCGCAGGGGTATTTTTTGATGGTTTCAACATAACCCTGTTGCCGGCAGCAATTGCAGTAACAACGGGCATCAACGATAAATTAATTGGGTAATTCCATGGAGAGATTACACCTACTACACCAAGCGGTTGGTATTCCACTCTTGCATTACCAAAACGCATGTGCAATGCAACGTTTCGTTTACCTGGCGTCATGAATTTTTTAAGATTGCTACTCAGGTACTTGATACCTTCGATAACGCCTAAAATTTCTACGATGGCAGTTTCGTGCTTTGAGCGATGACCAAAATCTGTATTGATTGCATCTTCAATTTCTTTTCTCCTGGCAATCATTGCTAATTTAAATTTCTTCAGATCAGCTCTTCGTTGTTCAAGTGTTGGTGGACCGTCACGCAAAAACGCATTCCGCTGATTGGTGAGAATAGTATGAAGTTCGTCCGATCCTGGTGCTAAAATATTTGTTGTCATAATTTTTAATTTTATACTGTTAGGATAAAATATGCCTACGATTGAAGCAGGCGGGCATTTTTTGCCGCATTAATTAATCCGTATGCCATTTTAGGAAAGAAGCGGTGAACCAGGTAAACCAGTTTAGTGTCACCGACACGTATAGTGTATTGATTCTTTTTAATTCCGGCAATTAATGCGTTCACCAATTTTTCCGGACTGATTCCTTTTGACTCCAGATTTTCTGTCATACTTGTTGCTACCACAGGTGGTAATAGCTCAAACACTTTTACATTGCTCTTCAATATTTTTAAATGATCTCTCAGCGATACCGTATAAAAACGCACGGCGGCTTTGCTGGCAGAATAAGTTGGAGCAAGATTGAATGGTACATAACTTAAGACGGATGAAGTATTGATAATGGCGGCTTCCTTCCTTGACTTCAGCATCTCTATGAACAGGTTGTTCAGGCGTATCACTCCCAGGTAGTTAATGTCCATTTCATACTTTGCCAGTTCAAAATGTTTATCATTGGCTATTCCAAGGTTCTGCGGCCCGCTCATAACGCCGGCATTATTGTACAGGATATCAATTCCTCCAAGCTCTTTAATCTTATTGAAAAGTAACTGAGCATCATCTGCAATGGCTACATCGCTTTTTATAGCGGTCAGTGCAGGATGTATTTTTTTAGCTGCATCCAGTTTTTCCTGGTTCCTGCCGGTGATGATAACTTTTGCGCCACTGGATAAAAATTGTTTCGCTGCTTCCAGACCGATACCAGCCGTACCACCGGTTATCAATATTGTTTTTCCTTTTAATTCCATGATTTTATTTTTAAATACTTATATATTGTTTGATAATGTTTATGCAGCAAATTGTTTTAGATGATAGTCGATGTGCATCATTAACAGCCTTCCCCATTCATTGTCGCTCATACGGCCGAATAAAGGATGTGGCCCCCAATCAGCAGTGGTTTTACTGTTGCAGGCTTTATTGATGATTTCAATCAGCAATTTTTTTTCGTACTCAAATTCAAAATGTTGGGTTGGCGGTATTTTAAAAGTCAACGGTAACAGCAACCCTTTTGGTTGTTCTGAAAGTAAGTCTACCAATATCCATTTAGATACTGTTCTTGACAGCAAATAACTTTCATCCGGAAGGTCGAAATATCCCAACGCACTTCCGGTGGCCAGATTCAGATGATGCAACATTTGATCTGCTGTCATGGTACCCCATTGCCTTACGGATTGCGGAGTGACGTTATTTACTCTGTTGATTAATGCCTCTAACATTTTCTGTGAAAAGAAATCCTTTCCTTTTAGTCGTTTCACAAAGGGTTCTTTCAGTGTAGCTTTTATTATCGGCCAAACACTTCTGAGTAAATACCTGTTAACAATGCTTCTTTTAAGTTTTGCTTTTTGTGACATCTGTAGCTGCATTTTGATAACACAAAAGTAGATTGACTTGATGTCGTTGCTGTAACTCAAAAGGAGGAAGGTCTGACACAAAACAACGTGGAAACCGTCAGTAGTAAAATCCGGTTCTAATCATTTGGAAAAAAATGAGGGTTCGCAAATATCTGAATGTTATCTGCCGCTTAAGAGGGTTCTTGAAAAACAATTTCAAAAAATCTTAGTTTTGTAACATACTTACAGCATAAAAAAATAATATGGATATGCCTGAAAATACAAACCATATTTTTCCGAAAGGGGAAAAATTATCAAATGAATATTTCACCGGCAATGCTTTTTTAACGCCATTACTCGCAAAGGATAAAAATAATGAGTTTGTTATCGCAAGTGTAACTTTTGAACCTCAGGCAAGAACACATTGGCACACACATCCGAAAGGCCAGGTATTAATTATTACTGATGGAAAAGGTTTTTACCAGGAAAAAGGAAAGCAGGCGCAAAATTTAAAAAAAGGAGATGTCGTAAACATTCCTGAAGATATAGAGCATTGGCATGGCGCTTCGCCTGATAATGACTTTGTTCATATTGCCGTTACTAACTATAAAGGGAGCGATAATGTAGTTTGGCTTCAACCTGTAACAGATGATGAATACAAACAAACAACAAATAAAAATCAATGACATGAGTGAGCAACAGAATATAATTTCACATTCCTATTTAAATAGGACTTCGGGAAATAAATATTTTATTAAGCGGGTTTTAAAATTATCTTTTCTTAAAATAGTTTTTTTGATTTCGTTAACGGGCGGCTTAATTTCCTGCAATCAAAAACAACCTCAGCAACCAAAAGTTTTGGAATCTTTATCTGTCCATAAACAGTTGCCGGTATGGTCAGAATCTATTCCTGATTCAGGATTGATAACAGGATATGAAACAAATAATGATGGAATGATAACAAATGTTTCGAAACCCACCATCACGATCTATTCGCCCAAAGAAAAAAATACCGGTGTGGCAGTAATTGTATTTCCTGGTGGCGGATACCGGGCACTTGCAATTGAGCTCGAGGGTTCGGAGATCTGCGAGTGGTTATCATCTATTGGTGTAACAGGCATCCTTTTAAAATACCGTGTTCCGGATTCAGGCCCTCATTGGGATAAAAAATGCAATTGCCATAAAGATGCTGAAAAACCATTAGCTCTGGAGGATGCCCAGAGAACAATAGGGTTGGTTCGATTCCATGCGAAGGAATGGAATATTGATCCACATAAAATCGGCGTAATTGGATTTTCTGCAGGAGGTCATCTGGTTGCTGACATAAGCACTCATTATAAAGAACGTTCCTACCCGGTAATGGATGACGCAGATAAAGAAAGCTGCAGGCCGGATTTTGGAATGGCCATCTATCCCGGACATATGTTGGAACATACAACCAAAGAATATCAATTAAACCCAACTATTCCTGTCAATAGTAACACACCTCCCACTTTCCTGTTACAGGCAGGAAATGACCCCGTCGATACTATTCAGAATTCATTGCTCTATTATATCGCTTTAAAAAAAGCCGGTGTTCCTGCCGAATATCATATCTATTCAGAAGGCGGGCATGCGTTTGGTTTGAAAAAAAACAATCTTCCAATTGCGGATTGGCCTAAGTTGGCTGAAACATGGTTACATACCATCAAAATGATTTCTAATTAATTTGAGAAAATCCGTACTGCTGATAAGCAATACAGACCGCAGTTGCGGGAGGCGGATATGACGGAATATTAATTCGCTTCCGGGTTTAAATAAAATTTCGTTTCTTTAATAAGTCCGGGCACCGAGTGAACAGCAACAGATAACCAAACTGCTGCTTGCTGCATAGTATAACATTTTCATTTCTGGAATAATAAAAAATAAATTATGCTAAAGAAAATTTTCCTGTTAGTGTCGTTTACTTTCATTGGAACTTTGCTTTTCAGTCAGCAAAAAGAAGAAGCCGAAAAGATGGTTAATGAAGGTATTGCTTACCACGACAAGGGTGATTATGAGGGTGCAGTTTCAAGATATGATAAGGCCCTGAGTCTTGACAAAAATAATTTATTGGCTTTGGCTGAAAAGGCTTTTTCACTTTTGTCGTTACAAAAGTATGATGATGCTATAGCATCATGTCAAAAAGCAATTGAGACGCATCCAAATGAAAATTCATTAAGCCAGGTTTATACAACCTATGGAAACGCTTTAGACGCGTTAAATAAAACCGATCACGCTATTGAAATATATGATGAAGGGATAAAGCAGTTTCCCGATTACTATCAGTTATATTTTAATAAAGGTATAACCTTATCAAGTGTAAAAAAGTATGATGAAGCGCTTATCAGCTTACAACAGGCGGTCACGCTAAATCCAAAACATCCTGGTTCAAATAATGCTATCGCAAGACTGTTAGACATTAAAGCGAAAAAAATACCTTCTCTTTTAGCCTACTGTCGATTCTTAGTTCTGGAACCTCAATCGAAAAGAGCCAAAGAAAATCTTGCAAATTTGCAAACGGTCATTAACGGGAATGTAGAAGAGACTGGTAAGAACTCCATTACCATTAATATTAATCCGGATGTTTTAGCTGATACAACTAAAGATGGTAAACCGAAAGAAAACAGTTTCTCTTCTACTGAACTGATGCTGGCTATGGACGCAGCTTTGGATTATGACAAGAAAAACAAGAAAAAGACAGACGTAGAACAATTTATAAGAAAATTTGAAACTGTCTGCGCCTCTCTAAAAGAAACAAAAAAAGACAATTATGGATTTTACTGGAGTTTTTATGTTCCATACTTTGTTGAGATGAAAGATAAAAACCTGATTGAAACGTTTGCATACATTGCGTTTGCGTCATCTGAAACAGCGGATGTTTCAAAATGGCTGAAATCACACCAGGACGAAATTGATAACTTCTATAAATGGTCAAAAGGCTTTGTATGGGCTGGCCAGTAAAATGATCAACCGGTTTGTCAACAGGTATTGGCAAAAGCCGGGCGGAAAATCAATTGGTCCAAAAGTAATCGGGATAATACAATGAGCTATCCCGATTGACCGGATTCTTTTAAAAAGAATTTTTTTGGCACTACTACTCTTCAGATTTTCTTAAAAACGCATCTAAAGATTTTTTACCTGCTCCTTCTATTAATAAAAAAAGACAAACCAGAAGTTGTGCATAGTCTGAACGGGTTTCGTGTAATACAGCCCATATACCGATTTTAGGCGGGGCAGGAGGAAGAGGCAAAGGGCTTGTACCTAAGTATAGAGAGATTTTTGTAGAAAGAATTGCGATAATCATTTCAAGGATAAACCAAAATGCGGTAACCCTTGTAAATATGCCAAGTAAAAGAAATAATCCACCAATAATTTCTGTTGTTGCTACAAAATTTGCTGTAAGTTCCGGCATCGGGAAGCCGAGTTTCGTAAACCGGCCTAAGCCCTGGTTAACGTATACAAATTTTAAAATGCCTTCCGAAAGAAATACACCACCAGCCATCAGGCGAAGTATTAAAATGGTTGATTGGCCGGTTACAGGCGGTTTAATAAACCAGTTAATTGTTTTTTTCATTTTTTAAAATTGATTATTGACTATTTAATTTCAATACAAAAAAAGGAAATGAAAGAGTGGAAGAAAAAATATTTACATTATCCATGATAAGTTCTGGATTAACGCCTTGATTTTAGATAATCAAGGTTTTGGGATAGGTAATGTAAAAGATAGTATAATCGGAAAAGGCTTTAGTATTTTTGTAAGACTAGTACTTATAAAATGACGAGAAAGGGAAATTGGTTAAATGTTTTATGGTGGGCTGCATTATATATTTTCTGGATAATGGTTTTTCAAAAAAGGGCATTTTCATTTTCCCGGACAGCTACCATAGAATTTTGTTACCTGATATTTATTGCAGCCAATTTCTACTTTAATATCTATTATACATTTCCTGTATTATTATACAGGAAGAAATATATTTTCTTTTTCGCAACAATGCTCACTGGTATTGTTGCAACGGCCTTACTTAGAGTGCCGTTGGCCATGTATCTTAACCAATATCATTTTCTTATTGGCCAGCCTCAACCGGATTTTCTTAAAGTATTCATAAGTTCGTTACTTAATATTTTCATTTGGGTTGTTTGCATATTGGCAGGAAAATTAATGATTGACCGCTTTCATTTTCAGCAGCACATTGATGAAATGTCAAAACAAAAAGAACAGGCGGAACTGGATTTTTTAAACGCACAGTTTAACCCGCATTTTTTATTCAACTCTATCAATTCAATTTATGGCCATATTGATAAACACAATACCGCAGCAAGAAATATGCTGCTTACTTTTTCTGAAATGTTGAGGTATCAATTATATGATTGCAATAACAATCTTATTGCTATTGATAAAGAAATAAATTATATAAAAAATTATGTTGCGATGCAACAGGGAAGAAAAGAAGCAAGTCTTATTGTAGATCTTAGCATTGCTGAAAATGTAAAAGGGTTTTCTATAGCCCCTCTGTTGTTTATTGCGTTTATAGAGAATTGTTTTAAATATGTCGGCAGCGGTGAAGAAACAGTGAACAGGGTTGCCATTCTGTTAGCAAAGAAAGATGACAGCTTGCATTTCAAATGCTATAATACAAAAGAAATAAATTATGTCCAGAATATAGAACACAGAGGCATTGGCATTTCAAATGCTCAAAGGCGATTGGCTTTGTTATATCCAAAGAGATACCATCTGGATATAACTGATGATAAAACATTTTATGAAATAAATTTAAAAATACAAATACAATGAATTTAAATTGTATAATAGTGGATGATGAGCCAATGGCACGTAAAGTATTGGAAGAATATATAGAAGATATTGCTTTTTTGCAATTGGTTGGTAAAGCTGAAAACCCGGCAAAAGCAACTGTTTTATTGAACAGTCAAAAAGTTGATTTAATGTTTCTGGATATCAATATGCCCAGAATGAGCGGTATCGATTTTTTGCGTAGCTCAACAGAATTGCCAATGACCATAATGACAACAGCTTACACCGAGTATGCAATAGAAGGCTTTGAACTGGATGTACTGGATTACCTAGTAAAGCCATTTTCAATAGATCGGTTTTTGAAAGCCTGTACTAAAGCAAAGGAATATCACGCACTTAAAAGCAAGCTGACAGAAAATATACATATCAATTCCATTTATGATTACTTCTTTGTAAAATGCGACGGAAGAATCGAAAAGATCTTCTACAATGAATTACTGTATGTAGAAGCCATGTTAAATTACCTGCTGTTACATACAGAAGAAAAGAAAATGATTGTCTATCTGACAATCAAAGGTATAGAGAGCCAGCTTCCCGGAAATATCTTTTTGAAGATACACAAATCAACCATTGTCAATATCACTAAAATAAAAACGATAGAAGGTAATGAAATCAATATAGGAAAAGCAAAAGTTATTATCAGTCAGAATCTGCGTGATAAAGTAATGAGTGAAATATTGAAAAATAAAATGATAAAAAGATAATAGGTTCAGAGCAGGATTAGATGGACATTAAGTTATTAACTGAGGTTAGCTGTTCTGCGCTACTTAAAAATTTTAAAAATGGAAAAACAAACAATCATGTTGGGAATTATCCCGGTGTTGCCTTCGTCAGACATTGCCGGAGATGTTGCATGGTATCATAAACACACAGGTTTTGAAGCAGTCTTTTATGACAATATGTATGCGGTCCTGAAGCGGGACATTCTTTATATTCATCTGCAATGGCACGCCGGTACAAAGGATGATCCATTGCTCGGCGGCTCTGTGATCCGCATTGATGTAGAAAATATCAAATCCTTATTTGATGAGTTTGTTCAGAGAGGTACGGTAAGTGAAACAAAATTCGTTTCAAATACTCCCTGGGGCACAAATGAGTTTGGCTTCTTCGACCTGAATAAAAATGCAATATTTTTTATGGAAGGTATATCGTGATAAACAATAAATAAAAGATGAAAGATATCATATCTAATCCCGACTGGCCGGAATACCTGGTTGTACTTGTAAAAAATAAGAGTACATTAGTATACTATTAATGAAACAACTTATTAAAACCGGTCGTTTACTCTATGGTATCGGCATCGCTGCTTTAGGGATACATCAACTTATTATCAAGGATTTTCGCCAGGAAATTTTACCGGCGTTTCCCGCATGGGCTCATCAATATACTGTCTTCCCGATTCTTGCCGGGATAGCTTTATTGTTCGCAGGAATTATTATTTCAGGATTGATTAAAATAAAATCTGTCAGTGCAAAAAGCACATGCATTTATTTAGGATTTTTCTTTCTTGTATTGATTATTACCTGCCATCTGCCCTATATTCTGATCTTTAGTCCTTATAAAGTTTCGCGTCTGGATGTTTGGTTTGGAGTTGCTGAAGCATTGGCATATAGTGGCGGTGCATTTGTAATGGCTGGCTCATTTTCAAAAAATAATTTTAATGAAGGCGGAAAAAACGCCTTTGACGTATGGTTAGAAAAATTAGTTCCGGCCGGCCGGATTTTTTATTCCATCCTCATCATATTATTCGGGTACAGTCATTTTGTTTTTACTGATTTTGTGTCTGCCATGGTACCAAAATGGTTTGGGGTTCCTCTTTTCTGGACTTATTTTGCAGGAGCAGCACTTATTGGTGCCGGCATTGCAATTATTTTTAAAATATGGATAAGGTCCATTGCATTTCTTTTAGCAATTATGCTCTTTCTTTTTTTTATTTTTTTCCATCTGCCTGACGCTGTTGCACATCCTTATGCAGGTGGCGGAAATGAAATCGTTCGTGCAATTATTGCATTACTTTTCTGCGGTATTGCATTGGTCATCGCATTTACAAATGGACGGAAAAAAACGAATCTGTTGAAATAAGATATAAAAGGGAAAACTCAAACAGCAGCAGGGCACTTTGTTAGCCCGTTTATTTTTCTGGATTTAAGTATTAAAGAATGCATGACCGGATATTTATTGGCTTTGCAGTAAATAAGATAATTTCGTTTTATTAATAACGACCATTCAAATGATTGATATTACCCTCAGAAATATTTTACTTGCATTTTCATTATTCATTTCCACCCATGCCTTTAGCCAGAATGAAAATATCAATACCGGTAACCTCTCGCCGATTTTTGACATCTCTCCAGACAATAAAAATATTGTTCTTTCAATTGCTGCAGGGCCAGTGTCAAATTTATATTCCTTCTCGTTAGCTGAAAATAAATTGTCGCAGTTAACCAAGGACAAAAACTATTATAGCAGGCCGGTATTTTCACCGCAAGGCGATAAAATTATTTTTTTATCTAAAGATTTAGAAACAGGAACAAGTGACCTGTGTTGTTATGATCTAAACACAAAAAAAATAAAAAAACTGACAGATGGAAAAACTTATGTCACAGAGGCTGCCTTTATGCCAACTGGAAATGAAATCCTTTATTGCGGTGCAGGCACAATAACGAACTATTCACCATTGGCAAGAAAAGCTCCTCATGAAATTGACTTGTATTCAATCAGCGTGGAAGCTGGGAATTCCAGGAAACTAACCAATTTCAGTGCTTATGAATTTTCTGCAATTACGCCTTATCAGAAAGGAGATACAATATTGTGTAAGCTTATCATTAAGGGAGTGGAGGGAATTTATTTATTATCCCTTTCAGACAGCGTGAAAACTAAAATTGAAGCCATCAATAATCCCAGGCCACAGATTGGAGAAAGTTTTTACGGCACACCTGCTCTTGCAAAAAATAAAATGCAGATAAGTTTTACCGCGCCTTACCAATTATACATAATGAACCTTGCAGATAAAAAATGCGAGGAAATATGGTCAACATTAGGAAAGGATGAACTGGCAATGCCGATCTTTTCTAAATATAATGGAACAAATGAAAATCTCTTTTTTTCTGTTCTGCCGATAGTAAACAGGCAGTACAGCAGAAGTGCGAAACTGTATTCTTATGATCTGACCACGAAAAAATTGTTGCAGATTTTTATCCCTGTAACGAACTAATGAAGAGAAGACTAAGAACTGATAATATTCCTTGATCATGTCCCAGCCGAATCATATAACTATGAATTGCAGCAATCATTTTCTTTTATCTCTGCATCCCGTTTCTTTAATATAAATTTGCTTATGCGTGGCGAACTTACAATTGAAGAAATAGAAGACCTGTTGCACCAGCAATACATTGGCCGCCTCGGTTGCCATGCAGATGAGCTTACTTATATTATTCCCATTCAATATGGCTACGACGGTACTTATTTATACGGTCATGCTTATGCCGGGATGAAAATAACCATGATGCAGAAAAATCCAAAAGTTTGTATGCAGGTAGATAATATCGACAGCATGTATAACTGGAAAAGTGTAATTGCGTGGGGAGATTTTGAATTGCTTTATTCAACCGAAGACCAACTGCACGTACAAAAAATAATGCTCAACAAAGCGCCTGTCTTTCCACCGGATGATCTGGCTTCCGGAGACGTAATCGCTTTCAGGATCCGGATTACAAATAAGACAGGCCGCTGCAACCAGACAGCTCCGAAAGTATAGTTGCAAATTAATGCTGCCAGGCGTGTAATCCAAAGACAATATATTTTTAATTCCCGATCATTATCCCGAACAGGATTTTAATAACTGTAAGTTAACCTGTAATAAAGCCATTTGTTATTCAATAGCAAAGCAGTTAGCGCAGCATGTTATTGGTAATTATTAAATGTATATTACACGAACGCATCTTTCAACAGGCCTGCGGTAAAGAAAATATACAACATGACTTCACCTACAGAAGAAAATTTCTGGCAGTTTGATACGAATTATTGGTTTAAAAAACTGAACTCTTCAGCAGAAGGATTATCCCAGGCAAAAGCTGACGAGATTTTATTGCGCACCGGAACTCACCGTAAAATAAAATCACATTTTTATAAAGATATCTTGCTGCTTATCGGGCAATTTAAAAGTCCGCTCATGCTGTTGCTGATCGGTGCAGTTATACTGTCTGCGTTTTTAGGCGACAGGTCTGATGTATTCATCATCCTCTTTATTGTGATATCTACCGGACTGCTGAGTTTTTTCCAGGAAAGAAATGCAGGAAGGGTTGTGGAGAAACTGCAAATGATGGTTGCTTTGAAAAGTACGGCCATCAGAGATGGAAAAGCGCAGGAAATTATTGCAGCATGTATTGTCAGCGGTGATATACTTTCCTTCAAAGCCGGTGATATGATCCCAGCTGATTGCCTGTTGATCAATTCCAATGAATTATATGTGAATGAAGCAAGTCTTACCGGCGAATCTTTTCCCGTTCCCAAAACAACCGGCGTGCTCGATGAAAAAACAGTGCTTGCTCAACGCAGCAATTGTGTTTGGGAAGGAACCAATGTTGTCAGTGGCACAGCAAAGGCATTGGTCATCAACACCGGAGACGCAACGATCTTTGGCAATATTGTGCAAAGCGCTTCACGGGATGTTGAAACCAGTTTTGAAAAAGGAATCAAAGACTTTGGTTTTTTCTTAATGAAGATAACATTGGTCTTGTCAGTCTTTATCCTGCTGGTGAATTTACTCAATCACAAAAGTGTTATTGAATCTGCTTTGTTTGCATTGGCATTGGCTGTTGGCATGGCACCTGAATTATTACCCGCTATCACTACCATTGCCATGAGTGCCGGCGCAAAACGTTTGCTTGCAAAAAAAGTGATCGTAAAAAAGATATCTTCTATTCAGAATCTTGGCGAAGTGGATCTGCTTTGCACAGATAAAACCGGCACCATCACTGAAGGAGCTGTCAATGTAAAAGGAGTTGTAAATATTTCAGGGAAAGAAGATGAATATATAAAAACCCTCGCGTTCTGGAATGCCAGTTTTGAATCAGGCTATGCCAATCCGATAGATGAAGCTTTAAAAAAGATAAACGTATCCAATAACCAACTTCCTGTAAAAAAAGGAGAAGTGCCCTATGATTTTATACGGAAAAGATTAAGCATCGCTGTTGATACAGGAACAGAAAAATTATTGATCAGTAAAGGAGCTTTTTTACAGATCGCAGCTATCTGTACTTCAGTCCGCCTTGCTGACGGAAGTACGGCTGCATATACAGATCAACAGGCATTTATTGAAAAGCAATATGAACAATATGGTGTTGACGGAATTCGTGTGATTGCACTCTGTTATAAAACAATCACGCAGGATATTATTACAAAAGATGATGAAACAGCCATGCTCTTTGCCGGATTTATTTTATTGAACGACCCGGTAAAAGCAGGTATTATTGAAACCATTTGCGAATTAAAAAAATTGCAGGTCGGATTAAAAATTATTACGGGTGATAATAGAAATGTGGCGCATTCAATCGGGATCAGCATCGGTATTGATGAGCCTGTTGTACTGACCGGCAAAGAACTCTTTAATATCAGTCAACCTGCGCTTGAACAAAAGGTAAAGGAAACTCACATCTTTGCAGAAATAGAACCACAGCAGAAAGGCCGCATCATACAGGCTTTGCGTAAAACCTATACTGTTGCTTATATCGGCGATGGCATTAATGATGTGTCTGCTATCAGTATTGCAGACATCGGCATCTCTGTAGAAAATGCTGTGGATGTTGCAAAAGAAGCGGCTGACTTTGTTTTGATGGAAAAAAATTTAGCTGTATTGATCGACGGTATCAAAGAGGGCAGAAAAACATTTGCCAATACTTTAAAATACATTTATATCAGCACCGGTTCTACTTTCGGAAACATGTGCAGTGTGGCGATTGCTTCGCTGATATTGCCTTTTCTTCCGATGCTGCCCAAACAAATTTTATTGACCAACTTTATTACAGACTTTCCTTATTTAACAGTTGCCTCTGATAATGTAGATGAAGATCAACTGGACAAACCCGGTAAATGGAATTTAAAACTGATCAGAAGTTATATGGTTGTCTTTGGTGTACACAGCTCGGTGTTTGACATCATTACATTTTTAATGTTATTGTATGTTTTGAAAGTAAAGGAAGCTACTTTTCAAACAGGATGGTTTATTGAATCTGTTTTATCCGAACTGTTTATTTTATTTATCATCCGTACACACAAAAACTTTTTTAAGAGCCGCCCTGCAAAATATCTTTTCCTGTTAAGTATCTTCGGATTTGTGCTCACATTGGTATTGCCGTATATTCCTTTTATTGCTGTGGAGGCAGGATTGGTGCCCTTGTCGCTCTTTCAGATAAGCGCTATGCTCAGCATCGTAGCGGTATACATCCTTACTGCAGATCTGCTTAAGGTTTGGTTTTTTAAAAAATACAGCAATCGTTAAAATAAAAGATGATTCATGTCAAGCTCCTCAATAAAACAGTTGAAGTAATGTAAATAGTCTACCTTACTTAAACCGGGCTGGTATTATACAAAATGAAAATCGCCATTTACAGTGTTCATCAATTTGAACGGAGTTATTTACTTCAGGCCAATCATAATAAACATGAATTGATTCTGCTGGAAGAAGTATTGTCAGAAGCCAGTGCTGAACTTGCCGCAGGATGCATGGCCATCTGCATTTTTGTAAGTGATAAAACAACTGCAGCGGTATTGAATAAACTTTCAGCGCTCGGTATACATTTTATCGCATTGCGTTCTGCAGGTTATAATCATGTTGATCTGGCGGAAGCAAAAAAGATCAACATCAAATTAGCACGCGTACCGGAATACTCTCCTTATGCTGTTGCAGAACATGCAATCGCTTTAATGCTCGCACTGAACCGGCAATTGATTCATGCACATAACCGCATTACTGAATTAAATTTTTCATTGAATGGACTTAAGGGTTTTGATATGCACGGTAAAACTGCGGGTATTATGGGAACCGGAAAGATCGGCAGCCAGGTTGCCAGGATCCTGCATGGCTTTGGTTGTAAAATAATTGCTTTTGACAGCATTGAAAATGAATCGCTGAAAAAAGATTGCAGTACTGATTATGTTGATTTGAAAATTTTATGTGAACAGGCAGACATTATCTCACTTCATCTG
Organism: Ferruginibacter sp.; assembly: GCA_040003235.1. GTDB lineage: Bacteria > Bacteroidota > Bacteroidia > Chitinophagales > Chitinophagaceae > Ferruginibacter. Next base: position 14,919 of record JBDUCW010000085.1, read on the forward strand.
CCGCTGAACAATCAGACAAAGCATATCATCCGGCAGGAAACAATTGGCTTTATGAAAAAAGGAGTGATGCTCATCAATACCAGCAGGGGCGGACTTATCAATACTGCTGATCTACTGGAACCATTGAAGTCAGGCCTTATTGGTTATCTCGGACTGGATGTATATGAAGAAGAAGAAGGTCTTTTTTTCGAAGACCATTCGCAGGATATCTTGCAGGATGATATTATTGCAAGGCTGATGAGTTTCAGAAATGTACTGATCACTAGTCACCAGGCTTTTTTAACCGATACAGCACTTGAAAATATTGCAACAACTACCATTCATAACCTCGATTGTTTTGAACAGGGCATTTTAAGCGGAAACGAACTAAATAATTAAGATGCATAATCAATTGCATCTTTCATGATCTTTAAAATTTGTGCCGGCCTAAACCGATGACCCGGCGAAATATATTATGATACTCATTATCAATGCGGGTTCATCCAGCATTAAATTCACACTGTATAAAAAAGATAATTCATCGGCAATACAATTAACAGGACAGATAAAACAAATTGCATCGCCCAAAGTTGAATTTGTTTTTAAAAAAGAAAACGAACCTGAACAAAAAATTATTCCGGATCAGGTAAATGACTTTGCATCTGCCATTCAGTATTTAATAAACTGGCTTGAAAAAAATATTTATTTTTCTGAGATAAAAGCAATCGGTCATCGCATTGTACATGGAATGATGCATCATGAACCGGTAATTATTTCTGAAAGTTTGTTAGCTGAATTAATACAGATCATTCCTTATGCTCCCGAACATTTGCCCAATGAAATTAAATTGGTAGAAGCTTTTAAGCGCCAGTATCCTGAACTGATACAGGTTGCCTGCTTCGATACTTCATTTCATGCCCACATGCCCGACGTGGCAAAACGATTGCCGTTGCCACGCAGGTATTATGAAATGGGGATTCAGCGATATGGCTTTCACGGACTCTCTTACGAATACCTGATGGAAGAACTGGAACGCATTGCCGGAAATAAAATGGCAACAGGTAAAGTGATCCTCGCACATCTTGGAAACGGCGCCAGCATTGCTGCAGTAAAGAATGGTCAATGTATGGATACCAGCATGGGATTTACGCCTGCATCCGGACTGGTAATGAGTACGCGTACCGGTGATATCGATCCGGGCATAGCAACATTTTTAATGCAGTCTGAAAAATTAAACCTGCGTGAGTTTGATCAATTGGTAAATCATCAATCAGGATTACTCGGCGTTTCCGGAACAACAGGTGATATGGAAGAGTTACTGAAAATTGAAGACACAGATATGCGTTCAGCCGAAGCTGTTGAATTGTTTTGTTATCAGATAAAAAAATGGATCGGTTCTTACACGGCAGTGCTGGAAGGATTGGATACGCTGGTATTTTCAGGAGGCATCGGCGAAAATGCGGCCGTGATCCGTTCGCGGATCTGCAGCGGATTGCAGTTTCTCGGAGTTGATATCGATGAAAAGAAAAATGCGCAGCATGAAGAGATCATTTCATCCGATAAAAGTAAAGTAAGACTCATGGTGATCAAAACGAATGAAGAATTAATGATCGCGAGATCGGTATATAAAATATTAAATAACGCATAACCCATGGAAATAAAAACTACAGAAGCATCGCATGAAACTTTAGCAGAAGAATTGGTACAGCAAATGAATGCGTACTGGCATGCTGCAAATTATTTATCCGTTGGCCAGATTTATTTATATGCCAACGCATTGCTGAAAGAACCATTAACACTGGATCATATAAAGCCGCGGCTGCTGGGTCATTGGGGCACTACACCCGGACTTAATTTTATTTATGTACATCTTAACCGCGTAATTAAAAAATATGGTCTCAATATGATTTACGTAACAGGTCCCGGTCATGGTGGTCCGGGTTTGGTTGCCAATACTTATTTGGAAGGAACCTACACGGAATTATATCCAGACATTACACAGGATGAAGCAGGGATTCAGAAATTATTTAAACAGTTTTCATTTCCCGGTGGCATCCCAAGTCATGTAGCTCCTGATACACCTGGTTCAATCAGTGAAGGTGGTGAATTGGGTTATTCTCTTGTGCACGCTTATGGAGCCGTGTTTGATAATCCGGATCTGATTGCCGCCTGTATTGTTGGTGATGGAGAAGCAGAGACAGGCGCATTGGCTACCAGTTGGCATTCCAATAAATTTTTAAATCCGGTGCATGATGGTGCAGTGTTGCCGATCCTTCATTTGAATGGATATAAAATTGCAAACCCAACCATTCTTGCAAGAATACCAAAAGAAGAATTAATTCAATTGTTTGAAGGTTATGGCTACCAGGTTTATTGGGTAGAGGGAGATGATCCGCACGACGTGCATCAGCAACTTGCAGCCACACTTGATGCTGTTATCATGGAAATAAAACAGATTCAGAACAAAGCGAGAACCAATGGATTTACAGAGAGACCCAAATGGCCGATGATCGTTTTTAAAACACCCAAGGGATGGACATGCCCTGAAACAGTGGATGGCGTGGCAATAGAAGGGACATGGCGTTCGCACCAGGTGCCGCTTGCTGAAATGAGTACGAATCCGGAACATGTAAAGATTTTAGAGCAATGGATGAAGACTTATCAACCGGAAAAAGTTTTTGACAGCAATGGAAAACTGATCCCTGAACTTTCTTTACTGGCGCCTGTGGGAACAAAAAGAATGGGAGCAAATCTGAATGCCAACGGCGGTGTGTTGTTGCATGATTTAAAAATGCCTGACTTTAAAAAGTATGCCGTACCTGTTTTACATCCGGGAACAACAAATGAAGAAGCTACTTTAGTAATGGGTGCATTCATCCGCGATGTAATGAAATTAAACCGGAATGAACGCAACTTCAGAATATTTGGTCCGGATGAAACAGCTTCCAACCGGCTCTCTCATCTTTTCGAGATCACCGGCAGAACCTTCACGGGTGAAATAAAACCTGGTGACAATCAGCTTTCTCCGGATGGACGTGTGATGGAAGTGTTAAGCGAACATTTATGCCAGGGATGGCTGGAAGGTTATCTGCTAACGGGGCGGCATGGCCTGTTCTCGTGTTACGAAGCATTTATTCATATCATCGATTCCATGTTCAATCAGCATGCAAAATGGTTGCAGAGTTGCCGCAATATTCCGTGGCGTAAACCAATTGCTTCTTTGAATTACCTGCTTACTTCGCATGTGTGGCGGCAGGATCATAATGGTAACAGTCACCAGGATCCTGGTTTTCTGGATCTGGTTGCCAATAAATCTGCCGACATTGTAAGGATTTATCTTCCGCCGGATGCCAATACACTTTTATCAGTAACCGCTCATTGTTTGCGCAGCCGGAATTATATCAATGTTATCGTTGCGGGTAAACAACCTGAATTGCAATACCTGGATATGGAAGCTGCTGTTAAACATTGTGCTGCGGGGCTTGGTATCTGGGAATGGGCGAGTAACGATAAGGGATACGAACCTGATGTGGTGATGGCCTGTTGCGGAGATGTGCCAACATTGGAAACGCTGGCTGCCGTGCAAATACTGCGGCAACATTTTCCGGCATTGAAAATACGTGTTGTGAATGTGGTAGACCTGATGAGTCTTCAGCCGCAGAGCGAACATCCGCATGGTTTGAACGATAAAGATTTTGACGATCTGTTCACGACCAATAAACCAATCATATTTGCTTTTCATGGTTTTCCTTTGCTGATACACCGGCTCACGTACCGCCGGCACAATCATAACCAGCTGCATGTAAGAGGGTATAAAGGAAATGGTACAACAACTACGCCTTTTGACATGGTAGTACTGAATGATCTTGACCGCTTTCATTT
>JBDUCW010000205.1:0-5542 GCA_040003235.1 Ferruginibacter sp.
ATATTCTGACCAAAACTTACCACAGTTGAAGCAAAATAAAAACTAGCACTTAACGACCGAGTATTGCCGAAGGCGGGATATTCGTTGCTTGTCCAGCCCGGAACTACAGCCGATTAAAGAATAAAAGTACAAGTTAAAAACTAACTGAAGAACAGAATTACGTCAAGCCCGGATGCTGTGCAATAGCGATTTACACCCGATTGACCTTCCTTCTGCCCCGCTTTTGGCAATACTTTTGTTAGCTGCTGGCTTTTCACATGCTCTTTGTTTTTCCAAAAGCTCTTTTAATCCGTCGAGCATTGCGTTCCAATTTTTTTCGGATTGTTTTAAAGCTTTTTCGTTGGTGTTATTGTCCTGTGTCAGTACAACTGAAATACCATCTTTTTTATCCGATAATTTAATTGTTACTGTGTTATAGTTTTTAGGAATATCTTCCTTTCCCGAAAGAGGACTGTAATGGGTATATTTTAGAACACTTTCAAGTTTTATCTCAAGAATTTTCCCTTTGTCCTCGTATTTTTTCTCTTCGTGTACGCCTTTCCATTTGATTTCACCTTTTTTCCAATCCGAGCTAACGGTTGATCCGAACATATATTTTTTTATCATTTTCGGGTTAACAAGAGCGTCCGATACCTTTTCGATAGACGCATCAATTGTAGTCGATGCTTTCGCAATAAGATTTTTTTCAATTTCACTTTAATTTATTGAAATTTAAAATTACACATTTGCTGATGTTGGAATTAATCCATACAATTTTTTTAATCGTTTCAAGTTAAATTTGGACGATGAACGTGATTTTTTTCAGCTTGCCGCTAACGTCCCGCCGCTTCATATAGTTGCCGATGAAAGCGAACTGTGTTTTTCTTCCAAGATAATTTTTCTTCGTGAAAAAGCAATTTCCACTAACCGATTACTCGGCGATTTATTAAAGCAGGTGTTAGCCTTTCGTTTTTTTTGCTTTATTTATTTCAATTTTGCTAAAATACATGTACCAATTCCACTCCCAGGTTTGACCATTATCATCAGAGAATGCCTGTCTCCAAATTGGTGCTGCTGTTTCCCTTGCATTCCATTGAAATGCAACTAATATTTTTTTGTTATTAAAAATGTCTTTGGTGAAAAAATGAGCAATTTTGTTTTCAAAAGAACCAACTACTGGCGGGTCTAATTTGACATTTTTTGAGTCTGCCCAATAAATGCTCCATAATTTAGTTTTTGGATTGAACAAACGAATTGCAGTTCCTTCTATTGGTTTGCCATCATCATCGATCATTTTTTGCTGTTCAATATTTCCACCACCATTTAATATTAACTCTTGACTATGTGTACCTTCAAATTCATACCATTCATTGTTATTTTTTAATCTACTTTTTAATTTCTTATGGTATACTGTATGATTGCCATTTAAAAAATCAAAATCATTCTTTGAAGAAGTTGCTGAAGCATCCATAACCAATTCTCCATTAATGTCAAAGGTTACTTTTGGAATTTGCACATTATTGTTATCTATCATTTCAAAATTATTATGTTTAATTGTTTATTTAATTTGTTTTAGTTTCGTTTTTAAAATGACGGCTACGTTTCACGTCTATGTACCGGGCGGAGTTTTTACTAAATGGTTCTTTGGGAAACGATGATTTCCCGTATTCGTAATCTGTCAACCGATGACGGATTTCTGCCCGGGGCATAGCCGTTGTTACCTGCAGACATTTTGTTCTGTTAAACGTTCATAATCTTTATCCACTCCTTTACGATATTCTGAATAATGGATTTATTGTCCTTTATTTCTTTCATGGAGTGAAGTTTCAAATATGCTTTTCCTTTTGTTGCAGGCTCAAGTAAACCGCTTTTGTCCTTTATCAATTCTCCTTTGTGGAAAATAAAAACAACATAGTCGGTTATTCTTGGGTTCATGGTTGCCATTGGTTCTTTGTAGTCAAAACTTGGCCCACCCCATTTTACATCTTCTTCTAACTCCTCACTTACACCACGAATAATTTTTATTGCCTCTTCAATTTCGGCTTTCATTGGGTGTTTGAGCTTGCTTACAAACTCGTCAATTTCGTTTATCTTGCTCATAATTTTGTTTTTGATTTTGTGAATATTGAAATGATTGCACTGAAAATTATTCCTGTCACAATTCCACCTATTATACTCATAATAATGTAGTTTTTAATATTGAACTGTGTTTCGGCTTGTTCTTGGGAAAACATTCCTGTTTTTACTGTAAGTCCGATCACATTTGCAAAATAGTTGGGAGCTATAATATAAGAAGTAATGAGCTGATTGATGGGGCTAAGTAATACTACAAAAAGAGTAAGTATTAGTCCGCTCAAAAAACCTTGTTTGTAACTCAAAGTTCCAGAATAAAAGTTTTTCTTTTTGTCCTTAATAGCGAATACATATATGATGATGGAAGGAATAAGGACAAGCATTGTAACAAACTGTTGCTTTTCTAAATATTTGTCATGTAAGCCAATTAGTTTTTCCATTGCCATCCAAAGTAGGTGCATAGCGGCAAAAATTAATGCCCATTTGATTTCTATTTTATATTGTTTCATGTGATTTAGCTTTTAGTTGTTTGATAATTAACCATCCAATTCATCCCCAAGCGGTCTTCACACATTCCGAAATATTCTGTTGCATATTTAAATAGTTTTTATGCAGCAAAAATATGCATACAAAAAAGATCGTGCATTGATGTATGGTAAGAAATGAAATAGGTTATTTGAAATGTTTTTTGGCTAGTTCCTTTCTAACTCTACTTAAACTCTCTGGTGTTATACCTAAATAGGAAGCTATCATCCATTGAGGAACACGAAGTGAGAGATTAGGATATACTTTAAGGAATTCTAGATACCTCTGTTCAGCAGTAGCACTTAGCAGTAAATTAATTCGTTTTTGCAGATTTCTTACATGATTATGCAGTGCTCTATGATTATTTTCCCGATATATTTTACTTATTTCGGAAGCGGCATTGATAAATCTTTCGTCCAATACAACAACCTCCGAATCTTCAATCGCATCAATAAAATAATCACCAGACTGATTAAAGTATGAACTGCTTCTGTCGCTTACTATCCAACTTTCCGGTGCAAAATGAATAATGTTTTCTTTGCCTTGATCATCAATAGAGAACTGTCGCAGAAGCCCTTTCTCTACAAAAAAGATATCTTTGCAGACTTGTCCCATGCCTATTATAGGTTGCCCCTTTTTGAATTGTTTGGATTTCGGAATATACGGTAGCTGTTGCAAGTCATTATCTGTCAAACCAGCTTTGTCATTTAAATATATTTTGAAATTGTTAAGAGACATAATAGAGTTTGCAAAAGAATTGCTTTTTGAAATACTATTGGTTAGTTGTTTTTATGTTGTGTCGTCTGTGATGCTTGCACCTAACGAACAGGTATTGATGCAGGTGTGGAATTCATTGCTGTCCTGCCCGGAACTACTGCCTTATTAAGATTTAAAAGTACAAGATAAAAACTAAAAGATCAACGGCGTTCCGTCCGCCGAAACCGCTGCTGATAGCGAACTACAGCCGAAGATAACAACGTCCAGCCACACTTGCAGCAATACCCATAGCGGCAGTAATTCTTTTCGTCATTGACTGTTATATAAGTAGTCAGCGATTTGCATAATCAAAACTCTATTGTCAATTACTTCTTTGTCCATAAAACTTTCGGAAATACAAGAGTTAATGAATCTTGAAAACTCAATATTATAGCAGTTAAAGTTTAACCCCTTGTATTTATACTCCCAGGGGAGATTCTAAGGCAAAGTGCTCAAATAATAATTTCGTGATATATTGAGAGTGTCGTTATTTTCCGCCGCCGTTGATGTTCCTGGAAACTTTTAGAAAACCTTCTGCAACCCTTCTCGAACGCCCCGGCCTGGTTTTCTATACTTCTTTGCCGATGGTCGGCAGACACAAGCGGCACTCACAGATGGTGACTGGCCTTGCGAAGGATTTCAGAGCACACCGACACGGACAGAAACATATAAATGTTGCATAAAATTTTTATAGGTTTTCCTGACATCGGTCATTTCGTTTCCAGGGGTTCCCAAAAGCATGAAGGACCCGCCTTTCTTGTTTGAAAATTATTGAAGGTCAGGCCGGTGATTCAACGAATCAACCAATTCCGCTGTCCACAGACTCTCGAACGGAAGTCGATTGGCGATGGATCCATCGCCCCTGAAGAATAAGAAACCTCCCGCTTCGTCATAAGGTGGCAGGAAAATGCCGTAACGCTCACAGGTAATTTTGGCCTGGACCCAACAGGCCGGAAATCCTTCGAATTCGTCACGTTTCGCTAAGAATTGCCGGACATCCGAATTGCGTTCCATTGGAACCATACAGAAGACTGTTTTAGAAATTCGATTAGTCCGCTTTAACAAGCCGATCTCCCACCCCACGCCGCTCGTATCTGATGGAACAAGAAATATTACGTCTGCAAGCCTGCTTAACGAGTCAACAATTTCTCTCCACGCTTTCTCCCGGTCTCTTCCTGGGATGAAGATTCGTGACATTCCAAAAGCATCGTATATGCCTCCTACAGAGACTGTCTGGTATATCGGTTGAAATATTCGATGAAGAGATGCTTCAAGGGAAAGCAGAGGAATTTCTTGAGGGTATCTTAGGATCGGTCGCTCAGCCAAATTAAATCGGTTCAAAAATTGATAACGATTCGAGCTGTTAAGTGGACGCAAAAACAACAGAACGCGATCGCTGCTTGGGGCAACGATCTTGAAATCTTCGATACTGAAGCCAAACATTTCACACGAGATGCTCCTATCAACTTCTACAATTTTGGTCAACATTGTGCGTGCTTCGACTACATCTTCCGTAAGAATACAGTGCTCAACGACGAGAAATAGTGCATCAAGCAAAATTGAGGCATCATTCAATCCGTCGTTTTCACCTTCGGCAATCGCTTGCCGTGCGATAGTTACAACGCTTCGAAGAATCCCATTGAACTTTGTGCTCGGGCTAACATCCCCGATATTGAGATCTAGTGCCCAACCGTCGATGAGTTTGATCGCAAGATTGAGGTCTAACATTTTGTGTCCTCCGCGAATCACATGAATATGCACCTAACATATTCCATATGTAAACTCACAACATATTCTACTGCCAATATCGGCATTAAACCAAATTTAGAACAATTTCTTTGCCGATGTAGGTAACATTAAATATCTTTTGCAAGCCCACCCCTTCAACTTTTAGGGGCCGCTGTCTGGTCTCTTGACCAACGGCGCAAAACTGTACGTGTCATTGGAGTGTACGTTTAATATTGCCGCTAACGATTACGGCTTTGGGTAGGTGGGGAAGATTTATTCCGTCTGCCCATAACCTCTGTTGAATTTATAGCAAAAGGTTATTGGTTTATTCTAATGCCTGGCTTTATTCGTCAGCCGGAACTTATGCCAGGGCTTGCACATTGCTGATTATAGAACGTCGGCCCCACTTACCCAAAACCGCCTGTTGCACACGTTAATTCTTTGTCATGTTTAATATTTTCTCTATTTCATGTCTTAAGCT
>JBDUCW010000018.1:0-51822 GCA_040003235.1 Ferruginibacter sp.
ACAAATATTATTTAACTGTCAACAGCGGAAAAGTAACTGCCGAAGATCCAAAGGGCATGAAGACGCACAGCATTTGGTTGTTTGTTGCTGATATTATAACCGGACCTTACAAACTGCTGAACGGCCCGCTGACGCCGCAGTATAATAATGATGCTACTCTGTTTGAAGATGAAGACGGACAAACTTATTTGTATTGCAGCGGCAATGGATTATTCCAGGCAAAGATTGATTTGAAATCAGGTAAACTTACAACGCCCATTGAAAAGTTTTTAGACAAAAAACAACCCGGCTGGCCGGAATGGATGGTGGGCGGAATTGAAGGCCCTTTTGTAATTAAAAAAGAAGGAAATTATTTTATGTTCTTCTCTACCTGGACAAGAGGTTACGAAGTAGGATTACTAAAATCAAAATCCCCATTAGGCCCATGGGAGTTGGCATCGCCTGAACCAATCTTTGGTACCAGGAAAAAAGGTTATCGTCCGGAGTTAGCAAAAGGCGGCGGCTACGACAAATTACAATTTCAGGATACAGAAGACCCTTACCAGGAAACCGGTCACAATGCTTTGTTTGAAGGACCCGATGGAAACTTATGGAGTTCCTGCCATTATTTTATGTATGAAAAAAGGCCCTACCCTTACAGCCAGACTTTTGAACCATGGGAGAAAACACCGCAGATGGGTTTTGAACCGGTGTATTTTAAAGATGGCAGGTTTTACATCCATCCTCCAACATGGACAGAACAGATTATTAAGTATTAGTCGGGATGCGAAAAAAAATAACATTTATATGAACTATTGTTGAACATGATCGGGAAAATAAAAATATTATTATTTCTATCAATGCTGTTTTCTTTGGCGAAAGGGCAACAGCATCCTTCATATATAACTGTTGACCTGAACAAAAAAACAAACGAGCCGTTGAAACCGATCTGGGCATGGTTTGGATACGATGAGCCAAATTATACTTACATGAAAGACGGTAAAAAATTATTGACTGAATTATCACAATCCAGTCCCGTGCCTGTATACGTTCGCTGCCATAATTTATTAACCACAGGCAATGGAAAAGCTTCGCTGAAGTTTGGCTCAACCAATGCATATACTGAAGATGCAAAAGGAAATCCTGTTTATAACTGGACGATAACAGACAGCATCTTTGATACTTATATGCAACGGGGCATGAAGCCTTTTGCGCAGATTGGTTTTATGCCCGAAGCGTTGTCAATAAAACCACAATCGGATAGTTTTGAAATTACGCCTGCTAAAGAAAAAATATATCATTACATGGGATGGAACCAGCCACCCACGAGTTACGAAAAATTTGCAGAGTTGGTATACCAGTGGGTAGTTCATTGCGTGCAGCGTTATGGTAAAAAAGAAGTGGAAAGCTGGTATTGGGAATTATGGAATGAACCGGATATTTCTTACTGGAAAGGAACAACGGAGGAATATATCAAATTATACGACTACACTGCAGATGCTGCTAAACGGGCACTTCCCACTATAAGGATCGGTGGCCCTGAAACGACCAATCCCGGAAGTGAAACCGCAGGAAAATTTCTGACAATTTTTTTAGAACATGCAGTGAATGGAAAAAATTATGCAACGGGTAAAAAAGGTACGCCATTAGATTTTATTAGTTTTCATGCTAAAGGACAACCGAAAGCAATCAACGATACAGTATGGATGAACATGGGTGTTCAGTTGAGGAATATCGATAAAGGATTTCAGATTGTTGCTTCATTTCCAACGCTTAAAAATTTACCCATCATCATCGGCGAGTCAGACCCGGAAGGATGTGCAGCCTGCCCTGAAGATATTTATCCAAACAATGCATACAGAAACGGCACGCTGTATTCAAGTTATACAGCGGCTTCTTTTGCACGCAAATACGAACTCGCGAAAAACCGCGGCGTAAACTTATTGGGAGCAGTCACCTGGGCTTTTGAATTTGAAAACCAACCCTGGTTTCGGGGCTTCAGAGATCTGGCAACAAATGGAGTTGATAAACCTGTGCTCAATGTGTTCCGGATGTTTGGTATGATGGAGGGTAATACCGTTCCGGTAGAAAGCAATTCTATACACAATTATATTTCAGTTCGTGACTCAAGTGTTCGTGGAACCGAAGCGGATATTAATGCAATGGCAACTACTGATAACCATACAGCATCGATCATGGTATGGAACTATCATGATAAAAATGAGCTGGCTGTTCCTCCCGCAACTGTTAGTTTATCTGTGAAAGGTCTTGCTGCATCAAGAATATTATTAACACATTACCGGATTGATCAGGAACATAGCAATTCCTTTACAGCCTGGAAAAAAATGGGCTCGCCGCAACATCCAACTGAAGAGCAAATTATTGCATTGCAAAAAGCAGGACAGTTACAGATGCTGGGCTCACCTCATTGGCTAACAGTGAAGGATGGCCTTGCTGCAATTGAATTTGATTTACCAAGACAGGGCGTTTCATTAATTAAAATAACATGGTAGTTTAAATAAAAAAGGTATGAGGCAACTTATTTTATTAATCACGATCTAGATGGTGCTTAATGTTCAAACCATTAAATCTATCCGATAAAAAAATATAATATTTCAAGCATGCCACAAAATAAATTTAAAGCAGTTGTTTTTTTTATAATGTTGCTGCTTTCAGCAGTTGTGTACAGTCAACCGGTTAACAAAAATGAACCACGAACGCCACCGCAATTTATTGAACAAACAAAATCATCAGGTGCGTTTACAATCGTTGCAAATGATAAATCAGCCTCCATCTATGTGGACACCGCAGACTACAAAGCTGTTGTGCGAGCAGCAACAGATCTTGCTGATGACGTTCATAAGGTTTCAGGTATTGCTGCAGTGGTTAAAGCGACGCTGAAGCCGGAAGTTGGTTCTATTATTATCGGGACGATTGGGAAGAGTTGGTTGATAGATAAAATGATTGCAGATAAAAAAATTAATGTTGCAGATAAAAAAGGTAAATGGGAATCATTCCTTATTCAAACAGTAGATGGCAATCTTGTAGTGGCAGGAAGCGACCGGCGCGGAACCGTTTACGGTATTTATGATATTTCGGAAAAGATAGGCGTATCCCCCTGGTATTTTTGGGCTGACGTTCCTGTAAAAAAAAGCAATCAACTCTACGTAAAAGCCGGAAGATATATTCAGGATCCTCCCAAAATAAAATATCGCGGCATATTCATTAACGACGAATCGCCATCTTTTACCGGTTGGTGCCGGGCGAAATTTGGCGGCGTTAATTCTAAAATGTATGCGACGATGTTTGAACTGTTGCTGCGGTTAAAAGCCAACTATCTCTGGCCTGCAATGTGGGGCAATGCTTTTAATGAAGATGATACAATGAGTCCGGTGGTTGCCAATGAATATGGTATTGTGATGGGCAATTCCCATCATGAACCAATGATGCGTGCACAGAAAGAGTGGACGAACAGTCACAACAATTACGGCAATGGCGAATGGAATTATATTACCAATAAAGATGGCTTAACAAGTTTCTGGACAAAAGGTCTTGAGCGCAACAAAAACTACGACAACCTCATTACAATGGGGATGCGTGGTGATGGCGATGTAGCGATGGGAAATGGCAACGACTCTGAAAATATAAAAACCCTGCACGATGTGATTACACGTCAGCGGGAAATCATTAAAAATGTTTATAAAGATAATCCCGCCAATCATCCGCAGCTATGGGCAATTTTTACAGAAGTACAACGCTATTACGATAAAGGGTTTACTGTTCCTGATGATATTACTTTGTTGTTCTGCGATAACAACTGGGGTTATGTTCGCCGGGTTGGACCTGCGAAAGAAAAAAATAGAAAAGGCGGAATGGGCCTCTATTATCACATTGACATGAATGGTGGCCCATGGAATGACCGTTGGATAAATACCACCACCATTCCTAAATTAAGGGAACAACTCAACATCGCTTATCAAACCGGTCTCGACCGGATATGGATCGTAAACGTAGGCGATCTGAAGCCTAAAGAATTGCCGATTGATTTCATTATGCATTATGCCTGGAATCCTGATGCAATCCCCGCCAATAAAACCTTTGATTATACAGTTGATTGGGCAACGAAAATATTCGGTAAGGAACTTGCAGGTGAAATTGCAGATATCGTTTCTAAATATCCAAAATATAATCTCTGGAGAAAACCGGAAGTTCAGGTGCCCGGAATTTTCAGCATTGTTAATCACCATGAGGCCGATAGCGTCATTAAACTTTGGCAGGATGTTGCGGCAAAAGCGATCGCATTAAAAGATAAAATTACACCCGAAGCACAGGATGCGTATTATCAATTGGTATTGTACCCTGCAAAAGCTTCGGCAGCTGTTGCTGAAATGTTTCTTGACGCCGACATTAATAATCTTTATGCAAAACAGGGAAGAATAACTGCTAACTATTATGCCGAAAAAGTTAAAACGCTCTACGCTTTAGACAGTGCAATGAGCGGTTATTATAATGATACGATGGCCAATGGAAAATGGAAAAATATGATGTCGGATATTCATATTGGTTATACACGATGGTCCATGCCAAAGTATAATACAATGCCTGCGGTAACTTATGTAACAGCGCTTCCATCAGCAACAATGGGCGTAGCGGTAGAAGGTAATCAGTTATCATTTAGCGGAGCTGCAGACAATGTCGAATTACCAATGTTTGACGGGTTAAAAAAACCTACATATTATATTGATGTGTTTAATAAAGGAACCGGATCATTTTCATTCGACATAAAAACAAATCAGCCCTGGATTAAATTAAGCGCATCAAAAGGAACTGTTGAAAAAGAACAGCGTATCATGGTAGGTATTGACTGGAATGGTTTACCCAATGGCAATGCAAATGGATTAATTGAAATTAAAAACGGCGATAGTGTTGTGAAAGTGCAGGTGAATATTGTAAACACTGTTATTCCAAAAACAGCGGGAACATTCTTTGGAAGTTTGACCGGTGAATTTTCGATTCCGGCAAATAAGTACAATGCAAATATTGCGGGTAAAAATGCAGCCTGGATATTATTACCTGATCTTGGAAGATCCGAAGCCTGCATGGGAATTGATCCGGTAACAGCACCAAGTGCAACACCTACCACTGCGCCAAAGTTATCGTATAAAGTATATATCAATCAACCGGGAAAAGCTACGGTCTTATTAGGAATTCTTCCTACGCAGGATGTTTATCCCCAAAGGGGCTTTCGTATTGCTGTATCGCTTGATAATGACACAGTACAAATTTTAGATGCAAGAAAAGGATTACTGGATACATTCAGTGAATACACTGCAAAAAATCTTGCTGATTCAAAAGTACTAAAAGCTCTGCCTGCTTTGAATAAAGACATTCAACTTATTGGCAATGGCAAACCTCGCCGCAACGAAGTGTTTGATAATATTCGTTGGTTAGATGTTCAGCTGGATGTGCCGAAAGCTGGATTTCATACCATCAATGTTTTTATGATTGATCCTGAAATTGTATTGCAAAAAATTGTTGTGAATCCTGATAACAATCATCCAAGCTATTTTGGAACTCCTTCTTTTCAACTTGGAGTACAATAATAATCAGGCAAATAAATTAAAAAACAATGGAAAGAAATTTAAAAATATGAGATGCAGTATTCAACTCCGCATCCAGTTAATTATCTAAAAAAAATAAAATGGCTAGACTGATCATCAACAAAAAAAATGCAATTGTTTTATTGCTTGCAATATGCTTTTATGTAAAAAGCAATGGCCAGTCTTACCAGCAGAATGATTTGGGTGTAAGAGTTGCTACCGACTCATTATCGATAGATATACAATTTTACAGTCCTTCCATCGTGCGGATCGTAAAGTGGCCATTGGGCAAAACTTTTTCCAGGGAAAGTCTTTGTGTAATAAAGACGCCGCAAAAAACTTTATTTAGCGTAAAGAGATCGGGTGACATGCTAAACCTGAAAAGCGAAATGGTAATGATAAAGTTGAACCTTAAATCGGGAACATTATCTTATTACACAAAATCAGGAACAGCACTTTTAAATGAAAAGGACGATGCTGCCCGGTTCACAGCTTTCAATGATGCAGGAAATAAAACCTTTACTGTTGAACAATCTTTTCAACTGGAAAACGACGAAGCCATTTATGGTTTGGGCCAGCAGCAAAAAGGAAAAATGAGTCAGCGCAATGTGACGTTGAATATGGTGCAGGGCAATACAGATGATTATGTTCCATTGTTTCAATCGGTAAAAGGTTACGGCGTTTTCTGGGACAATTATTCTCCAACCGTTTTTTCTGACAACGCCTCAGGTACTTCGTTCAAATCTGATGTGGGCGATTGTATAGATTACTATTTTATGTATGGCGGTAATGCCGATGGCGTGATTGCCGACATGCGTGACCTGACTGGACAAGCACCGATGTTTCCATTATGGACTTATGGATATTTTCAAAGTAAAGAGCGGTACAAAAGTCAGGACGAAGTGATTGATGTGGTTAAAAAATACCGTGCATTAAAAGTTCCGCTCGATGGTATTATCCAGGACTGGCAATACTGGGGGAATAATTATTTATGGAATGCGATGGAATTTCTGAACGTAGATTTTTCCAACCCACAAAAATTTGTAAATGATGTACATAGTTTGAATGCGCACTTAACCATTTCTATCTGGAATTCTTTTGGTCCTAAAACAAAGCAATACGCAGAACTTGATAGTATCAAAGCGCTGATGAATTTCAGTACTTGGCCGCAATCCGGTTCTGAAATATGGCCACCAAACCGTGACTATCCTTCGGGCGTAAAAGTGTATGATCCTTATAATCCGGCAGCGAGAGATATTTACTGGAAACATTTAAAGTATATGCATTCATTGGGATTAGATGGCTGGTGGATGGATTCATCCGAACCGGACCACCTTGATTTTAAACCTGCTGATTTAGACAACAAAACCTTCCTGGGTTCTTTCCGTAAAGTACGTAATGCATTTCCATTAATGACTGTCGGCGGCGTTTACACGCATCAACGTGCAGTGGATTCCAGTAAGCGGGTATTCATTCTTACTCGTTCCGCTTTTGCAGGCCAGCAACGATATGGCGCCAATACATGGTCTGGTGACGTTACTTCATCGTGGTTAACTTTAAGAAATCAAATTTCTGCAGGCCTTAATTTTTCTTTAAGCGGCATTCCATATTGGAACGCTGATATCGGCGGATTTTTTCTTGGCAAATTCCGAAGAAAATTAGCAGATCCTGAATACCGCGAACTCTATGTGCGCTGGTTGCAGTTTGGCAGCTTTACGCCTATGATGCGGTCGCATGGAACCGATGCTCCACGCGAAATTTACCAGTTTGGCGAAAGAGGAAATAAATATTATGATGCAATAGAAAAATACATCAACCTCCGTTATCGTCTGCTGCCGTATATCTATTCCACTTCGTGGGATGTAACCGCCAATCAATCGAGCATGATGCGTGCCCTTGTCATGGATTTTCCAAAAGATAAAAATGCGTTGGATATCAATGATGAATATCTTTTCGGCAAATCGTTGCTGGTAAGTCCTGTTACCAATGCGATGTACATCAAACCTGCAGTTAATGGCAGAGATACTATCCAGGTGGAAGACTTCAGCGTTTTAAAATCAAAAAAAACTTATTTGCCTGCAGGTACTGATTGGTTTGATTTCTGGACCGGCGAAAAATTCAGCGGTGGTAGCAAAGCAAATAAAGAAACACCGCTTGATATTATTCCGCTGTATATAAAAGCAGGGGCGATAATTCCTTTTGGGCCCGAGGTGCAATATGCAACAGAAAAAAAATGGGATGATCTTGAAATACGAATTTATCCTGGTGCAAACGGAAAATTTGTTTTATACGAAGATGAGAATGACAATTATAATTATGAAAAAGGAATTTATTCTACGATCAGCTTTCAATGGAACGACAAAACAAAAACGTTAACGATAGGTGATAGAAACGGTTCATTTCCCGGAATGCTTGAAAACAGAAAATTTAATTTGATAATGATGAAGGCTGATCTCGGTGCTGCGGATAAAAATTATAACAATGGAAAAAAGATAGCCTACAGCGGGAAAAAAATGTTTATAAAATTGGGTAACAGCTGATAAGAAGCAAAAACATTTCACGCAAAGGCGCAAAGAAGCAACGAAATACATAAGAAAGTAATTTGCGGCTTTGCAGCTTTGGGGCTTGGGACTTGGGGCTGTAAATTTTTGCAGCTTTGGAGGTTCGTGGCTTTAGGGCTTTGTTTCCTTTGCGTCTTTGCAACTTTGCAGCTTTGCGTGAAAAAAAATATTCTAAAATATAAGCACAAAACATAAAATTGATTTTTAAAAATATAACTGCAATGAAAAAAACGGTATCAGTAATTGTAAGCTTGTTTTTATGCAATTTAATTTTTGCACAAAATCTTCCATTCCAAAATGCAAAACTCAGTTCGCAGGAAAGAGTGAAAGATTTAATTTCAAGATTAACACTGGAAGAAAAAGCTTTACTGATGCAGGATCAATCACCGGCAATACCAAGGCTCGGGATTAAGAAATTTAATTGGTGGAGCGAAGCGTTGCACGGCCTCGCCAATAACGATAGTGTCACTGTCTTTCCTGAACCTGTTGGTATGGCCGCTTCATTTAATGATGCACTGGTTTATGAAGTTTTTAATGCGGCTTCTGATGAAACCCGTGCAAAATATCATGCTGCATTGCGCAGTGGTAAAGAAAACAGAAGATTTTTAAGTTTGTCTGTGTGGACACCCAATGTAAATATTTTTAGGGACCCTCGTTGGGGTCGCGGACAGGAAACTTACGGCGAAGATCCTTATCTCACTTCACGCATGGGCGTTTCAGTTGTGAAAGGTTTGCAAGGACCTACCGATGCTAAATACCGTAAACTATTGGCCTGTGCAAAACACTACGCAGTGCACTCTGGCCCCGAGTGGAGCCGCCATGTATTGAACCTGAATACTGTGAACCCAAGAGATTTATGGGAAACTTATTTACCTGCATTCAAATCATTGGTGCAGGACGCAGATGTAAGAGAAGTAATGTGTGCCTACCAGCGGCTGGATGATGAGCCCTGCTGCGGCAACAGCCGTTTGTTGCAAACTATTTTAAGAGAACAATGGGGATTCAAATATCTCGTGGTTTCTGATTGTGGTGCAGTAACAGATTTCTATACCAGTCATAAAGTTTCTTCAGATGCGGTACATGCATCTGCAAAAGCTACACTGGCTGGAACCGATGTTGAATGCGTGTGGGATGGTTATGCTTTTAAAAGTTTGCCGGAGGCTGTTGCAAAAGGATTAATCACTGAAGCAGAAATTGATAAACATCTGCAACGCGTACTGGCCGGCCGTTTTGAACTCGGTGATTTTGATGATGATAGCCTGGTGCCGTGGGCGAATATTCCCAGGTCAATCCTCAACAATGCAGCGCATCAAAAAATTGCTTTGGAGATGGCGCAACAATCCATGACATTGCTGCAAAACAAAGCAGACATTCTTCCACTCAATAAAAAAATAAAACAGATTGCGGTTATCGGTCCCAATGCGGCAAACGAACCCATGCTTTGGGGAAATTATAATGGAACGCCGGTTCATACGATTTCCATCCTTAATGGAATAAAATCAAAATTGCCTGTCAATGCTGTTGTGTATGATAAGGCCTGCGACCTGGTAGAAAATAAAGTAACGGTAAGTTATTTCTCCAATCTGATGGCGAATGGCAAGAAAGGTTTTAAAGCAACGTATTGGAACAACCGTGACATGAAAGGCGAGATGGTGACTAGTAATTACATAGAAAATCCAATGAAGATCACCACAGCAGGCGATCATGAATTTGCGTCGGGCGTAAAGCTTGTTGATTTTTCTGCAAAGTTTAAAACAGAATTTACAGCACCGGAAACAGAAGAAATTGTTTTTAAATGCGGAGCTACCGGTCACTTTGAATTATTTGTAGACGGTAAATCACTGGCACGATATAACAACTGGCGCACACTGCCATCAAGGGTGCCATTTAAAGTTGAAAAAGGAAAAAAATATTCCATAGAAATAGATTATGGCCAATTAAATAACTGGCAGGCAAATCTTGAATTTGATTTTGGTAAAGAAGTAGATATTGATTTTGGAAACCTCATTAATAAACTGAAAGGAATTGATGAAGTCATTTTTGTTGGCGGACTTTCTACTTTACTGGAAGGCGAAGAGATGCCCGTAAATTATCCGGGCTTTAAAGGCGGCGACCGCACCAATATTGATTTGCCTGAAGTGCAACGCAATTGCTTAAAAGCTTTAAAAGCTGCGGGTAAAAAAATAATCTTTGTAAACTGCTCCGGCTCGGCCATTGCATTCACTCCTGAAACAGAAACCTGCGATGCTATTTTGCAGGCATGGTATGGCGGCGAATCCGGCGGACAGGCAGTTGCAGATGTATTGTTTGGCGATTACAATCCTTCCGGCAAACTACCCGTTACTTTTTATAGGAGCAGCGACCAGCTCCGCGATTTTGAAGACTATTCCATGAAGGGAAGAACCTATCGTTTTATGAACGACCCCTTATTTCAATTTGGATATGGTTTAAGCTATACAAAATTCTCCATCGGAAAAGCGCAGTTGGATAAAGCCAGTATTCGCAAAGATGAAAGCGTTGTTTTAAAAATACCTGTAACCAATACCGGGAAACGAAATGGAACAGAGGTAGTACAGGTTTACGTAAAAAGAGTTGGCGATACAGATGGCCCGCTAAAAACATTAAGAGGTTTTAAAAGAATTAGTTTAAGCACAGGTGAAACAGCGAACGCGGAAATCGTTCTGGCTCCTGCTGCCTTTGAATTTTATGATGCAGCAGCAGGTAAAATGATGGTTACCTCCGGCAAATATGAAATATGGTATGGCAGCAGTTCTGCAGATAAGGATCTTACTTCAGCTACAATAATGATTCAGTAAAAATTATAACCCGATGCATTTCGATATAAAAAATAAAATAAAAATACTGTTTACTTTTTTTGTCTGCGTTTCAAATACTTTTGATGCTGCAGCACAAAACCCAATCATTCAAACAAAATTCACAGCAGATCCGGCGCCATTGGTTTATCATGATACCGTATTTCTGTACACAGGACATGATGAAGATGATGCATTCGGATTCAAGATGCAAAACTGGTTATTGTACACTTCAACAGATATGGTAAACTGGACAGACCACGGCGAGGTTGCCTCTTTAAAAAACTTTAAATGGGTAAACACAGACAATGGTGCATGGGCGGCACAATGCGTTCATCGCAATGGCAAATTTTATTTGTATTGCCCCGTACCGAATGGTTTGGGCATTGGGGTATTGGTCTCCGATAGTCCTTATGGTCCGTTCATAGATCCCATAGGAAAAGCACTTATCAAAAACAGTAAAGATGACATTGACCCAACCGTGTTGATCGATGATGATGGACAGGCCTATCTCTATTGGGGCAATCCTAATCTTTATTATGTAAAATTGAATGAGGATATGGTTTCTTACTCAGGTGATATTATAAAGGACAGTTCCATCGCAAAAATAAAAGGCAAGCCCGATCCTTTTCATTACCAGGAAGGTCCGTGGGCATACAAACGCAATGGTCATTATTATATGGCGTATGCTTCTACCTGTTGCCCGGAAGGAATTGGTTATGCCATGAGCAATTCCCCAACTGGACCATGGGCATATAAAGGAAGTATTATGGATGGAGATCCCAGGTCTAGTGGCAACCATCCAGGCATCATTGACTATAAAGGAAACGCTTATGTTTTTGGTTTTAATTATAATATGCTGAAGCAAACCATGTCGAAACATTATGAAAGACGATCTGTATGTGTAGAAAAAATAACCTACAAAGGAGATGGTACTATTCAGCAACTTCCTTTTTGGTCTGAAGAAGGCGTAAAACAAATCGGCACAATAAATCCTTATAACAAAGTAGAAGCAGAAACCATCGCCTTTAGTGAAGGGGTTAAAACAGAAAAAGCCATTGAGTGGGAAAGAAACATTTCCTGGAACAAGGGAAAGATGATAGCGGAACGGATGTATCTAACGGCGATCAACAACGGTGATTATATCAAAGTGCAGGGTGTCGATTTTTCAAAGGGCGCATCCTCCATGGAAGTAAATGTAGCAGCATTGTACGGCGGTAAAATTGAAATTCATACTGATAAAATTAATGGTCCGCTATTGGGTGTGGTTGAAGTAAAAACTTCCGGCGAAGGCGATGTATGGAAAACGATTATAACGTCGGTCAAAAATATCAATGCTGTTCATGATGTATTTTTTTTATTCAAAGGAAATAAAGAGTTGTTCAATTTCGATTGGTGGAAATTTAATAAGTAACACAACTATATATTAAAGTCGGATGAAAATAGATTCCAGCATGATCAATCCGGGGAAGTTATTTTTTTTGAATTTCGGTTGATGAGCAGTATTCCATTCCTGAGCAGCAGCTATTTTTTTTCTGAAACAATAACAATACAATGCGAATTAAATATGAAAAATAAAAATTTTGTCAGCCTTTTACTTGCCTGTTTATTCCCGGCAACTATTTTGGCAGTTGGCGATTCAGGTTATGTTTCAACAGTTAAAGGAAATGGATACTTCACGTTATCTGCTCAGCAAATCTCTGCACCACTATATATTGATGCTGCAGATTATCCTGGTGTCATCCGTGCACTGAATGATTTAAAAACAGACATTGGAAAAGTGGCCGGATATGAACCTTCCATTTACAACGGACTAAAGCCAACACAAAAGGAAATTGTAATTGTTGGCACAATTGGCAAAAGTGCGCTCATCGATGCATTGATAAAAAGTAAAAAAATAAATGTTTCATCCATCACAGGAAAATGGGAGCATTTTTTAATACAGACAATTTCCAATCCCTTTCCCGGCGTTGAAAAAGCACTCGTCATTGTGGGCAGTGACAAACGCGGAACCATTTATGGCATCTATGATGTGTCAGAACAAATTGGTGTTTCGCCCTGGTATTTCTGGGCCGATGTGCCCGTGGAGCACAAAGATGCATTGTATATTAAACCGGTTAAATTTGTTGAAGGGCCCAGTGTTAAATATCGTGGCATATTTATAAACGATGAAGCGCCGGATTTAACCAGTTGGGTAAAAGACCACTACGGATTGGCAAAAGCAAATATCAACCCACCAGTCGGTAACAATGTAGCCAATTACAATCACGAGTTTTATTCAAAAACTTTTGAATTCTTACTTAGAATAAAAGCCAACTATCTATGGCCTGCTATGTGGTCGAATGCCTTCAACGAAGATGATAGCGAGAACCCACGTTTGGCAGATGAATACGGGATCGTAATGGGCACATCACACCAGGAACCAATGGTACGGTCTCAACAGGAATGGGACAGGCGTTACATCAAAACATTAGGGAACTGGAATTATAAAAAACATGCTGACACGTTAGCAAGTTTCTGGCGTGAAGGCATCCGGAGAAATAAAAAATTTGAAAGCATTGTTACCATGGGACTTCGCGGTGCCAACGATACCCAGATAGAAGGCACATTAGATGAAAACATCGGCATGGTGCAAAATATCGTTCAGGTGCAGCAGAATATCATTAAAGAAGAAATGGGTGTTGATTTGAATAAAGTTCCGCAGGTTTGGTGCCTGTATAAGGAAATTATGGAATACTATAATGGAGGTATGCGTGTGCCTGGTAATATTACCTTGCTATGGGCCGATGATAACTGGGGCAATATAAGACGGTTGCCGAATGACATAGAGCGCAAGCGTAGCGGCGGGGCTGGTGTTTATTATCATTTTGATTATCATGGCGACCCCCGCAGTTACGAATGGATCAATACCAATCCGCTGCCGAAAATATGGGATCAGATGCACCTGGCAAAAGAGTACGGAGCAGATAAAGTGTGGATTGTAAACGTTGGACATTTCAGAGGTTACGAACTGCCGATGGAATATTTTATGAGCCTTGCATGGAACACCGATAAATGGAAAAGTGATAACACAATTGATTTTACCCGCAACTGGGCGGCAAGGGAATTTGGAAAAGAATACAGTAACGACATTGCCCATATCCTTTCAACATACGGAAAGTTCAATGGAAGGTGCAAGCCAGAATCGCTGAGACCGGATACTTATAGTCTTATCAATTATAATGAAGCTGAAAATATTGTAACAGAGTATAATAACATTCTCCACCAGGCGGAAGCAATCTATAATAAATTACCTGCGGAAAAAAAAGATGCCTTTTACCAGATCGTTTTATTTCCTGTAAAAGCAAGCGCACAGATAAATGAATTGTATGTTACCGCAGGAAAAAATGCGCTGTATGCCGATCAGCAACGTGCAAGCACCAACAAAATGGCTGCTCGCACAAGAGAATTTTTTACCGCAGATACCTCGTTGATGTCATACTATAATCATCAATTTGCTGCTGGCAAGTGGAATCATTTTATGGATGAAACGCATATCGGGCATACCAACTGGGCTCCACCAAGATTAAACAATCTGAATGCAATTCCGCTTAAAGAAATTACAGTACCCGATGCCGCAGCAATGGGCGTAAGCGTAGAAGGATCAATGGAAAGCTGGCCTGGAAGCAGCACTATTGCTACCTTACCTGCATTGGATATATTCTCTAACCAAAAACACTACATCGATATTTTCAACAAAGGAAAAAATCCATTTCAATATAATATTACCGCCAACGTTCCCTGGCTTGTATTCAGTGAAATGAAAGGCAGGATCGATAGTTCTGACAGGCGAATCTGGATCAGCATCAACCAGGCAAAACTACCCAAAGGGAACCAGCAAGCTGAGATAACGATTAGCAGTAGCACCGGAAAAGTGCTGGTAAAAGTCAATGCATTTTCTCCGGTATCAGGCAATAAAAATAATATAAAAGGATTCGTGGAAAGTGCTGGTTTCATTTCTATTGAAGCCGAACACTTCGCTAAAAACATTGCAAATGGCAATCGTGAATGGTTAAAGATCGAAGACTATGGACTCACTTTATCTGGTATGCGGGCAACAGCACCGGCCAATGCGGCTGCCGCCAAACCCGGTATGGACGCACCTTGCCTGGAATATCCTCTTTACCTTTTTTCATCCGATACAGCCGAAATTACTTTAATCACTTCCCCATTATTGAATGTAATGCCCGATCGGGATATCAAACTCGCGGTATCAATCGATGATGGAACACCTTCATTTGTAACCAATGTCCCCGATAAATTCAAAGTGCATTGGTCAAATCCTGCATGGGCGCTAACGGTGGTAAAACAGGCAAGACGTTGCACCACCACTATCAAACTACCAAACACCGGCAAGCATACGTTGAAAATCTGGATGGTAGACCCTGGCGTGGTATTGGAAAAAATATTGATCAACACCGGTGGACTTTCTTCCTCACGACTTGGTGCACCTGAAAGTTATTTTGCAAAATAAGTATTACTAATTCCGGAAAATATGAATACAAGATCAAATTTTTTTAACCGTAATACTATAAATTAAAAAACGCAAATGATTTTTTCTAACCTTACCATGATATTGAATTTATCGTCTCAGTCTAAATACACGCCATGAGCGAGATGCTTATGCTGTCTATTATACCAGATGATTTCTTAAATAAACGGAATTTAAATATGGCGGGAAAGATTGGCTAAATCATTCAGCACTGCTTAATAACCGCTGACTAAAATGTATACATTGAAAAATATTTTAAGTACGATTGGCTTTTGCTTATTCATGCAACTTTGTATTGCCCAAACAACTAATAACGATTGGGAAAACCCTTCAAAAGTAGATGAGCACAAAGAAGTGCCCAGAGCTAGTTTCATGTTATACGATAGCAAATCCGCTGCTGTCAAAGATGATTATACAGCCTCTCCTTATTATCTTTCTTTAAACGGCACCTGGAAATTTCATTACTCGGCAAAAATTGCTGAGCGCCCTGTAGACTTTTATCAGTCTGCATTTAATGATAGCCGTTGGAATAATATGGCAGTGCCATCCAATTGGGAAATGGAAGGATTCGGAATACCGATCTACACCAATGTAACTTATCCATTTCCTAAAAATCCTCCATTTGTTGGTGATGATAATCCTGCCGGCAGTTACCGGAAATATTTTACCGTTCCGGAAAACTGGAATGGAAACGAAGTGTTGTTGCATTTTGGTTCTATCACCGGATATGCCGTTGTGTATATAAACGGCCAAAAAGCCGGTATGACGAAAGCATCCAAAACGCCGGCTGAATTTAATATAACTCCGTTTCTAACGAAAGGTAAAAATCTCCTGGCAGTAGAAGTTTTTCGCTGGCACGATGGCAGCTACCTTGAAGACCAGGATTTCTGGCGCATCAGCGGTATTGAAAGGGATGTTTTTTTAACCGCTGTTCCGCCTGTGAATGTTTGGGATTTCTTTTTACAATCCAGTCTTGATGATATTTATAAAGATGGCATTTTCAGCGCAACGATCGACATCAGAAAATTTAAAAACTCAGCATTCAAAAATGGAACGGTTTCCGTGGAGATAAATGACGTGGAAGGAAATACCGTTTTTTCTGAACAAAAAAAAATAAACAATGATGCTGATAGTATTCAAACTATTTCAATTGAAGGAAAAGTAAAAGCACCAAAACAGTGGAATGCCGAAAATCCTTATCTATACAATTGTATTGTGTCATTAAATATCAATGGCAAAACAATTTACGCTGCAAATAAAATTGGTTTCAGAAAAGTTGAAATAAAAAATGCACAGTTGCTGGTGAATGGCGTGGCAGTGCATGTTCATGGTACAGACCGGCACGAACATGACCCGGTTAAAGGACATGTTCCATCAAAAGAATTGATGCTGAAAGACATCCAGCTAATGAAGGAATTTAATATCAATGCTGTCCGTTGTTCGCATTATCCAAATGATCCGCTCTGGTATCAACTGTGCGATGAATATGGAATATACCTCGTGGATGAAGCTAATATTGAAACACATGGAATGGGCGCTTCTTTACAAGGCTCTTTTGATACAACAGTACATCCCTCCTACCTGCCACAATGGGCGCCGGCATTTTTTGACAGGCACAAAAGAATGGTGGAGAGAGATAAAAATCATCCGTCCATTATTATCTGGTCGCTGGGCAATGAGTGTGGCAATGGAAAAGTCTTTCATGATGATTATTTATGGATAAAAAACCGCGACAAGAGCCGGCCGGTGCAATTTGAACAGGCCGGTGAAGACTGGAACACTGATATTGTTTGTCCCATGTATCCGCGGGTGCAAAGCATGCAGCGTTATGCAACGGACAGCAGTAAAAAACGTCCTTACATCATGTGTGAATATTCGCATTCGATGGGCAACAGCAATGGAAATTTTCAGGAGTACTGGGATATTATAATGAGTAGTCAGCGCATGCAGGGTGGTTTCATCTGGGACTGGATTGACCAGGGAATGCTCACTACATCTACTTCGGGCAAATCGTTTTATGCTTATGGTGGAGACCTTGGCGGTTACTATTTACAAAACGACGAAAACTTTTGTGCGAACGGATTAATAGCTGCAGACAGAACAGTTCATCCGGGACTGTACGAAGTAAAAAAAGTATATCAGAATATTTTATTCAAAGAAAAAGATTTATCAAAAGGGATTATATCCGTGTACAACTGGTTTGATTTTACCAACCTCAGTGATTACAATTTTGAATGGGTGTTGATGAAAGACGGCATGCCATTCACCAAAGGAAATTTCTCAATGGATGTGATGCCGCATCAATCGAAAGATATAACGTTACAAATACCTATGGTGAAGGCAAAGGAAGGAACCGAGTTTTATGTAAACCTATATGCTTATACTAAAAAATCAGGATTAGTTCCTGCGGGACATATCATCGCATCAGAACAATTTAAACGCACTGCCGATTATTTTTTCAGCAGACAAATTGATACAACCAATACACTCAACGTTACAAAAACTGACAAAAGAATTTCCTTTACATCAGGCAACATCAAAGGAGAATTTGATCTACAGCGCGGGCAGTTCATTTCTTATACGAACAATGGAAAAAGAATTTTTAACGGGTTCCCAGAGCCATATTTCTGGCGGGCTCCAACAGACAATGATTTTGGAAACAGGATGCCGACCTTGTTAGGCGTTTGGCGTAATGCCCACATTAATAAAACAGTCAGGAATGTTGTTATTGATGACTCCTCAAAAGATTCTTTGCAAATTAAAGTTGATTACCTGCTGACGGATATTGATGTTCCTTATCAGCTTACTTACACAGTGCTGCAGAACGGCGCTGTTAAAGTAACAGCAGCCATTGATATGACCGGAAAAACATTGCCGGAACTGCCACGCTTTGGTATGCGGATGTCGCTGGCAAATGATTTTAAAAACATTACTTACTATGGGCGTGGCCCATTTGAAAATTACAGCGACAGAAATACTGCTTCTTTCGTTGGTTTATACAATACCAGCGCCGACAGCATGTACACCTGGAACTATATCCGTCCACAAGAATCAGGATACAGAACTGACATCCGTTGGCTGGAGTTAAAAAATAACCAGGGCGATGGCCTGCGCATAGAAGGTTTGCAAACAATTTGTTTCAGTGCATTAAACATGAGCGATGAAGACCTTGATCCCGGGTTAACAAAAAAGCAACAACATCCATCCGATATTAAATTGAGAGGAAATATTAATCTGCACATAGATCTAAAACAAAGAGGTGTTGGTGGCGATGACAGTTGGGGTGCGTTGCCGCACAATCAATATCGTCTTTTGGATAAACAATATTCTTACAGTTATATAATTTTTCCTGTTTCCAAAAACTAACAGGCATGAAGGAAGAAAATACTTTTTATCTAATGCCGTTGCTGAACATAAGTATCGAACGTGGTGAGGTTGATTAAAAAGAATATAAAAAAAGAGGATGCTAAAAATTATTTCGTTAATACTCAGTATGTACATTACCATTTCTGTCGGGGCACAGAAGGTAATGGTACTGTCGCCCAATCAAAAAAACAGTGTTGGTTTATTTAATCGCCAGGGCGCTGAAACGGGAGAATGGTACCTCAGTGTTTTTTACAATAACAATGGCAAAATTTCAGAAGCGATTCCAACAATAGATTTGGGTCTTTCCCGAAGCGATCAGGATTTTTCAACCGGTTTAAAATTTCTTAAAGCTTCCAAACCTCTTTGGATAAATGAACAATACAGCACCTTGCATGGTAAAAAATCTTTGTGCTCCAATACAGCCAATGAAGTAGTTGTATCTTTCGAAAATCCATCCGGAGCAAAATTGAATATCATCATCAGGGCATACAATGATGGTATTACTTTCAGGTACGAGTTTCCTGAAAAGCAAGGCTCATTTACTATAAAAGATGAGTTTACTTCTTATACAATTCCAAATGAAACAACCCGCTGGATGGAAAAATGGAACCCGGCAAATGAAGGTCTTTACACTGCAATGAATAATGACAAAATACAAAAGCAGGAATGGTGTTACCCCGCACTTTTTCATACAATCGACACCAGCTGCTGGTTCCTGCTGCATGAAGCAGACTTAAATAATAGCTATTGCGGCACCAAATTGAGCAACAATGCTGACAGCACGAAATACAAACTCACTTTTCCAAATCCCAAAGATGGAAGAGGCACAGGACAATCTATGCCTGCAATTACGCTTCCATGGAAATCGCCCTGGCGCGTAATGATCATGGGAAGCCTTGCAGATATTGTTGCGTCAACACTGGTTGATGATGTATCACCACCTTCTGTAATAAAAAATACCAGCTGGATAAAACCTGGGTTGGTATCATGGAATTACTGGTCAAGCAATCATGGCACAAAAGATTTTAAAATTGTGGCTGACTTTGCAGACCTGGCAGCTGAAATGAACTGGCCTTACACTTTGCTTGATTGGGAGTGGGATGGAATGACGAACGGAGGGAATGTTGAAGATGCTGCAAAATATATTCTATCAAAAGGAGTCAAGCCTTTGATCTGGTACAATTCAGGAGGCAACCATACCTGGGTTTCTTCTACGCCAAAAGACAGGATGCTTACGCATGAAAACCGTGTGGAAGAATTTAGCAAACTCAAGCAGATGGGATTTGTTGGGGTTAAAATAGATTTTTTTGAAAGCGAGAAACAGGATATGATTAAATACTATCTGGATATTCTCAACGATGCAGCGCAATTTGAAATGATGGTTTATTTCCACGGTTGCATTGTGCCCAGAGGATGGTCGAGAACTTATCCCAACCTGATGACGTGTGAAGCAGTTCGTGGAGCGGAATGGTATAATAACGGACCTGAATTTACAATGACTGCACCGGAACACAATACCATCCTCCCGTTTACAAGAAATGTAGTTGGTTCGATGGATTATACGCCGGTTACATTTACCAATTCTCAGTTCCCGCATACAACTTCTTATGGACATGAACTTGCGCTGAGCGTATTGTTTGAATCTGGTTTCCAGCACTTTGCCGACAGACCAGCAGGTTATCGTGAACTGCCGGATGCTCCAAAAACCTTTTTAAAAAATGTACCTAACGCATGGGACGAAACAAAATTGCTGGATGGTTACCCTGGAACAGATGTGATTATTGCACGCCGGAAAGGAAATGCCTGGTATGTGGGTGGTATCAGTGCTGATCAGCGGAGAGAAAAAAAGAAAATAATAAAATTTGATTTTTTAGCGGCTAATATAAAATATAAACTCACGTTGATCACTGATGGCGAACATGACAAAGCTTTTACAACACAATATATTATAGTAGATAAAGCGGCTACTGTAGATGTAAAAATGCTAAGGCGTGGTGGGTTTGCAGCATCATTAATTCCGTTGCAATAATGATTACAAGAAAAAAGTATTGAAACACTATTTAAAAGTATTAAAAACCGCCTCAGCGATATTTATCTAAACTAATTTTATGAGACAACAATTATGTTTATCGGTTTTATTTTGTTTGCTGATTCCTTCGTTATATGCTCAGCGGACGCAAAACCTTTTTGATGCATCATGGAAATTTTACAAAACCGATGTGGTGGGTGGTGAAAATGTAAATTTAAATGATGCAGGCTGGCGCACAGTAGAACTCCCTCATGACTGGAGTATTGAAGACTTGCCTGATCAGTCGGATTCTGTAATTGGTCCATTCTTAAAACAAAGTAGTGGCAACACTGCCACTGGGTATACAGTAGGTGGCACAGGTTGGTACCGAAAGCATTTTAAATTAGCTGGCATTGCAAACAAAAAATATTCCATCTATTTTGATGGCGTATATATGAACAGCGACGTCTGGATCAATGGCCATCATCTTGGCAACCATCCTTATGGTTATACAGCTTTTTATTATGATCTTACTCCATTTCTAAAACAGGCTGGCGAAAACATCATCTCCGTTCGGGTTCGCAACGAAGGCAGAAATTCAAGATGGTATAGTGGTTCGGGAATTTACCGGCATGTATGGTTGATTATCACAACACCTGTGCATGTAGAACCTTGGGGAGTATTTATTACTACGCCTGTTGTTTCGCAGAGCAATTCAACAGTGAATGTAAAAACAACTATCGTTAATGAAGCAAATCTTTCTTCTTTAAAATTGTTAACTACCATTCTTGATGCAAAAAATAAAATCGTTGCAACTTCTGAATCACCGATAAATTCCGATAAAGAAATAGCACAAAACATCACTGTAAAAAATCCTTCTCTTTGGTCTCCCGGATCACCTTATCTCTACCACGCAATAACAGAAATTAAGCAAGGCAACAAAATATTGGATCGTGTCGTTACCAACTTTGGAGTTCGTTCCATCCACTTTAGTGCAGATAAAGGTTTTTTGCTCAATGGAAAAAGCATAAAACTGCGTGGTGGTTGTGTGCATCATGATAATGGTCCTCTTGGCGCTGCAATTATTGACCGGGCAGAGGAACGAAGGGTAGAACTCTTAAAACAATTTGGCTATAATGCGGTTCGTACCAGTCATAATCCTCCTTCCACGCAATTCCTGGAGGCCTGCGATCGTATAGGCATAATCGTTATTGATGAAGTCTTCGATATGTGGCACCGTGGAAAAAACCCCAATGACTATCACCTGTATTTTGATACCAGTTGGAAAAAAGATATAGACGCCATGGTATTACGTGACCGCAATCATCCTTCAGTTGTTTTTTGGAGTATTGGTAATGAGATCAATGAAAGGGCAGATGCTCCTGGTCTTGCAATCACTAAAAATTTGCGTGATGAAATAAAGCGTTTCGACAACACCCGGCCGGTAACGGAAGCCATCTGTCATTTCTGGGATCATGCAGGGTATAAATGGGATACTACCGCAGCCGCCTTTGCCTTGCTCGATGTTGGTGGCTATAATTATCTATGGAAGGAGTACGAAGGTGATCATGACAAATATCCGCAACGCATTATGATGGGTATGGAGTCTTATCCTTTGGAAGCTTTTGAAAATTGGCAACAAGTAGAGCAACATCCCTATGTGATAGGTGATTTTGTTTGGACAGCCATGGATTATTTGGGTGAAACAGGACTTGGAAATGCGGGTCTGGACAAGCCCATACACTACCAGTTGCAAACCTTTCCCTGGTTCAATGCCAACTGTGGCGATATTGATTTGATTGGAGATAAAAAGCCGCAATCCTATTACCGTGATGTGGTTTGGAACCGCAGCAAGCTCCAAATGCTGGTGCATGCACCGGTGCTTGAAGGTCATACGGAACAAGTGAGTTCATGGGGCTGGCCGGATGAATATGCTCATTACGCATTCCCGGGCAGTGAAGGCAGGAGCATGCAGGTGCATGTGTACACAAGCTATGATGCCGTAAGGCTTGTACAGAATGGTAAGATCATCGGCGAGCAAAATGTATCACCCCAAACAAAACTGACGGCCACATTCACCATCAACTATCAACCCGGCACATTAAAAGCCATTGGTTTGAGAAGTAATAAAGCAGTTGATTCGGTTGTATTGCAAACACCAGGCAAGTCGGCGAAAATTCGTCTTACAACTGATCGAAGCCTGATAAAAAATAGCCGCAATGATCTTGCTTATGTTACGGTAGAAATTGTTGACGCTGATGGACGACTTATTCCGGGTGCATCCATTCCTTTACAATTTTCAATTGAGGGTAATGGAGAAATTGCAGCAACGGCAAGCGCCAATCCTAATGACATGCAAAGTTTTCAAAAGCCAGTGCACAGAACTTTTCGTGGAAAATGTTTAATGATTATACGACCTAAAGGAGCGGGAGGAAAAATAATACTGCAGGCTAAGGGTGATGGGTTAGCCACCGGGCAGGTAGTTATTGAAGCGAAATGAAGTGATGATAATGCCATTAAAATTTACATTTTACCTGTTGGAATATAGTTCGCTGATTAGTGACCATAAAAGAACTGAATTTAAAATAACTGCAAACGAATTAATTTTTTAAAAGAAACATGAAAGCAAAATTCCTTTTCTTTTTTAGCCTGATGCCATTGTTTATGGTTGCACAGGTATATAAAAAACATACGCTGCAAAAAGATAAATTAAGTATTCAGCTTTCAGAAGGCATTATGAATATCATACCCGTTTCGGATAAAGCTATAAGAATTCAATGGGAAAAAGATTTGCCAAAAGAAGACAAGGAATTTGTGCTCATTAATATACCTGCTGTTCCGGCCTTTAAATTTTCGGAAACAGCACAACAATTAAAGTTGGGTACAAATACTGTTACAGTTATTTTTAATAAACAAACTGCAGTTATTGATTTTACCGACAAAGCAGGAAAAGTTTTTCTAACTGAAAAAGCAGGGAGCAGAAAATTAAAAGAAAACAGTGTTGAAGGCCAATCCTGTTATATTGCCGAACAAAGTTTTGATTCGCCTGCAGATGAATATTTATTTGGCTTGGGGCAATTCCAGGATGGACAGTATAATATCAGAAACGTACCCAGGAAACTGATACAGGTTAATTCTCAGATTGCCATTCCTTTTTTATATTCAAGCCGGGGCTATGGCATCTTATGGCATCAATACGGTCTCACAGAATTCAATCCTGCAGATAATGTAGTGACACTTGTAAAAAAAGATACGGCCGCCGGTAATAAAGCAGATGTGGAAGTTACTACAACTTCCGGCACACAAAAAGTATCACAACGGCAATCTTTATACAATGGCAAATTCACTGTTGATAAAGATGGCGAATATGCGTTTATGCTCGATCTTGGAGAGATGGAAAGCCGCCACCTGCTTGTGATAGACGGCGTTGCAGTTATTGACCAATCCAATTTATGGTTGCCACCTGCGGTAGGAAAAATAATAAAACTTAAATCCGGCGAGCACAGTGTGCAGATAGTTTGTAAAACAACGAATACGCCAAAGCTTACGTGGAAATTAACAGGCAACGAAACCGTATTTCGTTCCCCAAATGCAAAGTCGCTGGATTATACAGTTTTTTACGGAAAGAATACAGATGAAGTAATAGCCAGTTACCGGAACCTTTCGGGCAATGTGCCCATGCTTCCATTATGGGCTTATGGCTTCTGGCAATGCCGTGAAAGGTACACTTCTGGAAACCATTTAGTGCAGACGATTGAAGAATTCAGAAAAAGAAAATTACCTGTTGATGTAATTGTGCAGGATTGGCAGTATTGGGGAAAGCATGGTTGGGGCGTACCAAAGTTCGACACCACTAACTACCCGAACCCAGATAAATTTATAAAACAGTTGCACGATTTAAACGCAAAATTTTCAATTTCTGTATGGGAAAACCTGGACAAAAAATCTGATGTTGCCAAAGAATATCTGGATAAGAATTTATACATGCAAAACAGTCCATGGATTGATATTTATAACCCCGAAACACAAAAAACACATTGGAATGTTTTAAATAAAAACTTGTTTAGTCTCGGTGTTGATTCCTGGTGGATGGATGCA
Organism: Ferruginibacter sp.; assembly: GCA_040003235.1. Taxonomy (GTDB): domain Bacteria; phylum Bacteroidota; class Bacteroidia; order Chitinophagales; family Chitinophagaceae; genus Ferruginibacter. The sequence continues at coordinate 24,957 of JBDUCW010000018.1, forward strand.
ACGGAACCGGAAAATGATGCACTGGTTGGTAAGCAAACGTATTATGGTTCAGGAAATTTTTATCGGCTTACCTATCCACTTTTTGTTAGCAAAGCTGTGTATGAAGGACAACGTGCAACAGATCCTGACAAACGGGTTGTTACGCTTACAAGGTCTGCATATCCCGGCCAGCAACGCTATGGCACGATCAATTGGAGCGGTGATATTGGCGGCACATGGGATTCTTATCAAAGGCAAATTGTTGCGGGGTTAAACTATTCATTAACGGGAATGCCTTTCTGGACGACAGACATCGGCGGCTTTTTCAGGCCTGGAAAAGACCAGTACACTGATCCTAAATATCATGACTTACTAACCCGTTGGTTTCAATGGGGTGCATTTAATACCATCTTTCGTATTCATGGTTATCAAACAGAAACGGAACCCTGGAAGTATGGCGATACTGTTATGAACGACATGCGAAATATCATGAACCTTCGTTATCAGCTGATGCCCTATATCTATTCCGAGGGATGGCAGATTACCAGTAAAGGATCTACCATGATGCGGCCAATGGTGATGGATTTTAAAAATGATACAACTGCAATCGGACAGGCTTATCAATATATGTTTGGAAAATCATTTCTTGTTGCACCGGTTACTGAACCAGCTGTTACAGAATGGAATGTTTATTTACCTAAAGGATCAAAGTGGTTTGATTTCTACACTGATAAATCATTTGAAGGCGGAAAAACGATAAGGACAGCAGCCCCTCAAGATAAAATTCCGCTGTTTGTAAAAGCAGGTGCCATTGTTCCCATCGGACCTGTTGTGCAATATGCAACAGAAAAAAAATGGGATACTTTACAAATACGAATATATCAGGGCGCCAACGGACACTTTGAACTTTACGAAGATGAGAATGATAATTATAATTATGAAAAAGGAATTTATTCAACCATCCAATTTGATTGGAACGATAAAGCAAGAGTATTAACCATTGCTAGGAGAAATACTTTTTATCCGGGAATGTCTGCAAAAAAGATTTTCAATGTAGTGTTAGTCAGTAACGACATTACAGGCAATAATAAAAATGCCGGTAAGAATAATATTACACTGTTGTATAGTGGAAAAAAGATTTCTATTACAATGTAATAAATTCAGGCATTTTCAGATCGGTTAGGGTGTTTAAACTGTTCTCTTCTTTTTTCAGCTACTCTTACGAAAATTGAGGTCCTGCCATTTTTAATTTGTTTTGGCTGATCCAGAAAGGATAGCAATTGATTTGTTTGTTTCCTTTTTATGACCTTTAAAAATTAAGAAATTGATTAAAGGCACTTCAGCTCTCAGTAATTCGTTGTTGTGATAACAGGCAGGAAATGATTTTCAAATCATTCGGTTAGCAAACTTATAGAAAACTGCTGCTAACCGAATTGCTAACCTGCATATTGAAATAATTGCTGCAACCTTAGCGGGTAGTAAAAACAAAAGCCGCTTAAAATCTGCATTTCAAGCGGCTTTAGAATAATATGATATTTTTTGAGCGGAGAGGGTGGGATTCGAACCCACGGTACAGTTTAACCCGTACGACGATTTAGCAAACCGTTCCTTTCGGCCACTCAGGCACCTCTCCTCTTCCCTTTTTCAGGAGGGTGGCAAAAATACAATAGGATAGCTTATCACCCAAATGAAAGATGAAATTATTTTAAAAGTGAAATATCGAACAAGGAACAAGGACTTTCGAACAAAGAATCGGTTTGATGTCCTCGTCAGACCGGTCCGGTAATATTTATTCCCGAGCAGGATTAAAATGAATGCTCAATACACAATATTCAATGCACAATATTCAAGTTGAACAGTTTTTCAATTTGAAAACTGAACATTGAAAATTGATTATTTGCCGGCTAAATAGATGTAATAATAAAGTGTGCCCGCAAAAAAACCTCTTCTTTCACAGAAGAGGTCTTAAACACAAACCACTTTTTGAATCGAACGATGAAAAAAGGCAGTCCCACCAAAGCGAGACTGCCAATATATTTAATCAGGTTTTTTACCATCCAGGAAAGTGTTGATGGTACCGATTTCGGCTTTATTATTTTCGTCTGACTTTACAGTATAGTTACTGTAAAACGTTTCTACTTCTGCAATGGAATTATGCAGTTCCATATTGCGGCGGAGATAAGCTGGTACCGACTCAAACTCATTGTTAGGATCAGCTGCGTTGATGTTGAATGACAGATTACGCAGCTTCGCAATGCGTTCCATAGCCCGGCGCCTGTGTTCTTCTGCTTCGTCCTGCGGCGCAGGTTCCTCAACATTAGACATTATAATGGGCTGGGTCTGAGTTTTTGGCTCCTCCGCCGCTTCATGGGAATCTTTAACTACCAGCTGCATTTCTTCCAAAGGTTCGTCTTCCTTCAGATTAATCTGCAGAGGCAGTGGTTCCTCTTTCGAATTGGAAATTGGTTTTGGATCCTCCTCCACATAAATCTGCGAAGGCTTGGCCAAATATCCGCCTGACGACAAGGCGGTGCTAGCGTCTTTATTCGTTTTTTTATGTTCTGTATCTTGTTGGGTGCTGCTGATTTTTGCAGTCTCGTCTTTTATGGGTGGCGGAGTCGGGTTCAGATCAAATTCAATAACGGAAACCTGATCTGCGGCCGAAGATATTTCAAAATATTCGGGTTTTTCCTCGATTTTCTCCACAGTAATTTTACGCAGTAATTCTACTGGCAAAATCTCATTCGTCCGCTCCACTAATGTTGGCATAAAAGGATCTTCTTCTTTGATCAACGCTGCTGTTTCTGTGATCTCTTCAATCGCCTTTTCCTCTTCTTCCTCTTTTGCTTCAAAAGCCAGAACCGGCTGCTGGTAAAGCTTTGCAGGAGCATTCGCTTCTTCTTTTACCGGCATTTCCAAGGTCATGATGATCTTATCGTCTTTCTTTTCGGTGACTGTTTCCGTTGGTGCATCCTCCTTCACAAACGGATCCTTGTGTTCAAAACCCGTAGCGATCAAAGTAATGCCGATGCGGTCTTCCAGTGTATTGTCGTACCCAAGTCCAAGTATCACATCCGAGTTATCCCCAGCGTTCTTTAATAAATAATCCTGGATCACTTCTACTTCGTCCATAGTAAATTCATGTTCGCCTTCGCAGGAGTTGATATTGATCAGGATCCATCTTGCACCGCGGATATCACTGTCATTCAGCAACGGTGAATTCAAAGCTTCTTCAATTGCTTTCTGTGCACGGTTCTCGCCATTGGCGGTTGCACTTCCTAAAATAGCAACCCCGCCATTTTTCATCACGGTGCATACATCAGCAAAATCGACATTGATCTGCCCGGTGCTGTTGATCACATCCGTAATACATTTTGCGGCAGTTGCCAAAACATTGTCGGCCTTTTCAAATGCTTCGCGCATTTTTAAATTCCCAAACTGGTGACGCAGTTTATCATTGCTGATGACCAGCAATGTATCTACATTTTCTTTTAATAAATTGATACCAGCCTGAGCCTGGGCAATTCTTTTCTTGCCTTCATAAGCAAAAGGAGTAGTTACAATTCCAACTGTGAGAATGCCAAGTTCTTTACAAATATTTGCAAGAATCGGTGCACCTCCTGTTCCGGTACCACCACCCATTCCTGCAGTGATGAAAGCCATTTTAGTATTCACTTCCAGGATCCGTTTTATTTCTTCGAGACTTTCTTCTGTTGCCTGGCGGCCGATCTCAGGATTGGCTCCGGCACCAAGGCCCTGTGTAAGGTGCGGCCCCAGCTGAATTTTGTTAGGTACTTTACTTTGTGCAATTGCTTGTGCATCCGTATTACAGATGATAAAGTTTACACCTTCTATGTTCTGGGAAAACATGTGGTTCACCGCATTGCTTCCCCCGCCTCCAACACCAATCACTTTAATGATAGAAGACTTTTCCTTGGGCAAATCAAAATGTATCATACGATTTTGTTTTTTCCGAAAACTCAGTTAGGCAAGTATCCGGATATTTTTGAATTAATGTGTTAGCTATGTATTACTATCAACTGTCATCTGACAACTGTCAACTATAATTTTGCGTCTTCTTCTTCTTTAAACAGATCGATCAATCCGTTCTTGAAAGAATCCATAAAACCTTTTAATGATTTACGTTGTCTTGTTTTCATAACCGCAGGTTCTTCTACATCAAGTGTTTCATCAACAGGTTTATTCTGCAGACTATCGGGCACTTCTATCTTTCTGAAATTATCTGCAAACTGTTTGTTGTTATTTTCGTAATCATTGTATCCTTTTAATATCAGTCCGATACAGGTGCTGTACATGGGTTTGGCCAATTCATCAATATGTCCTGCCGCAAGATGTTCATTCGGGAAACCGATCCTAGCATTTAATCCTGTAACATATTCTGTCAGCTGAATCAAATGTTTCAATTGCGATCCGCCACCGGTCAGTATCACACCACCATTAAGCATGCGGCTTTCAAGACCAACCTGTTTTAAATGATAGGTTACAAAATCCATGATCTCGCTCATTCTTGCCTGGATAATATTTGCAAGATTTTTCACACTGATCTCTTTCGGCGCCATTCCGCGAAGGCCTGGAATAGTAATGAATGCATTTGATTTTGCTTCATCGCTTAATGCACTGCCGAACTGAACTTTCATTTGTTCCGCCTGTGTTTTCAAAACACCCAATCCCGTTTTGATATCATTGGTAATATTTTCGCCACCAAAAGGAATGACCGCCGTATGTTTTAAAATGCCTTCATAAAAAACAGCAAGATCAGTTGTACCACCACCGATATCAACAATGGCAACACCAGCTTCCAGGTCCTGGTCGCACATAACGGCAGCGGCTGATGCCAATGGCTGCAACACCAGGTCTTTGGTTTTTAATCCTGCTTTTTCTACACTGCGGTTAATATTGCGTATGGCATTTTTATCACCGGTGATGATATGAAAATTAGCGCCCACTTTTACACCACTGTAACCGATAGGGTTTGGAATATTCTGAAAATTATCTACCGTAAACTCCTGTGGTATCACATCAATGATCTGGTCACCGGCAGGAATATAAGTACGGTACTGATCACCGATCAGTTTATCGATCTCCAGTTGCATGATCTCTTCTTCAATATTCTGACGCACGATATCGCCTCTTGTCTGCAGACTTTTAATATGATGTCCCGCAATGCCCACATATACTTCGGCAATTTCAAGATTCGGATTACTGGCATAACAGTTTTCCAGTGCTGTCTGAATGGCCTTGATCGTCTGATCAATATTCAGCACCATACCATGTTGCACGCCATTGCTGTTGGCGCGGCCAAACCCTAATATTTCCAGCTTGCCATATTCATTCTTGCGACCGGCAATGGCAGCGATCTTGGTAGTGCCGATATCCAGACCTACAATGATTGGTTGTTCGTTGTTCATAATTTATGTGTTTGTGTTTGTGTGTTTTATTCTTTGTGTTTTCAATCTTAATTCTTAACGCTTAATTTTAATTTTTAATAATCATTTCTTTTAGGCATTGTTGCTTTCGGTGTTTTCATTGGTTTGGTTGTTACGGGTTTCGGCATAACAGGTTTTGGTTTAGGATGAAGGACTGCCGCAGGCGTTTTGACCAGTGGCTTTGGTTTTACAACTGTTGGTTTAATTACAGTTACTGCATTTACCGGCCTGTTCAGCGCCGGCCCCTGTGGTTTCGGTTTTTCAGAGGCATTAAGATTAACCGGCTTAGTCATAGTAACCGGTTGATCACCTGTATTGGATGGCTCGTTATCAATATCTCTTTCTACCGATTGCTGTATCATGCTGCTATCGGTACTGTTGTTTAAATTATCCTGAACAAAATGCTGCACAGAATCTTCGGCCTGTTTTTTTGCATTGGCTGCAATCAGTTGCAATAACTGCAGTGTCTTCATAGAATCTGCTTTGATATCTTCTGCACCTCTTCTCTTTGCCACGATCTGTCCTTTATACTGCACATTAATAGTACTGTAATAATTGAGTCCCGTTTTTGGCATAACATTTTTATAAAACAGTTTCAATTTTTCAAATTTGTCTTCTGCATCTGTTGCATCACCGAATACAATGATGGAATTACCGATCTCCGGAATAAATTCAAAAGTTCTTTGCGCTGTGATATCTACCTGCTGCACCAATGCCATATTAAAACTGTCTTTCCTGATGACCGCACTCATTGTCCTGATGGCTTTCAGTAAACTGCTGTCCGTAGCCGAGAGTACGATCAGGTCTGATGGGAAACTGGTGAACACCGGCAGTCTTGCAGAATATTTTTCACTCAGCGGCAAACGTGCAATACTGCTGTCGATATAAAATGTATTACCACTTGCTGTAAATATCCTGGCAACCGGTTCTCTTTCCGTTACAGTAACCTGTAATGTTTCATTATTATCAAAGAACAACTCTGCATCTTTTATCCATACATTTTTTTCAAGCGCCTGTTCCATGGCCCTCAGATCAAAAGATGCAATCGGTCTACCTTCCGGCTGCCCGCCCGCTATCTGTATAATATTGCTGAGAACATCTTTCTTATCAACAAAGAAATTTTTTTCGACTCCTTTGATATAAATATCAACTGTGCTGCATTTCTGTGCGTCTTTTTTTCGAACTCCGGCCACTAATAAAAACACTGTGCCCAACCCTATGGAGATCCATAGGGAAGTGAGCGCCCATTTTATTATTGTTTTTTTCTTTACCATAATACCCCAAGGGCAGTTTGAACTTCAATATTTAAAACAACTTCTTCCTGTCATCTGTCACCTGCCAACTATTACAGCGAACTTCATCTTTTATTATCCCTATGCTGTTAATATTTCTTTAATAGGCTGAACCAATGTATCAATATCCCCTGCTCCTGCCGTTATTAAAAGTTCTGTTTTGTTTTTTTTTATCCAGCCAGTCAATTCTTCTTTTGATAAAACCTGTTTATAATCTGAATTCATTTTAGTTAAGATCATCTCACTTGTTACGCCTTCCATCGGTAATTCCCTTGCCGGATAAATGGGCAGTAATATTGTTTCGTCTGCCATATCCAGTACTTCTGCAAAACCATCCGCCAGGTCTTTTGTACGGCTGAACAAATGCGGTTGAAAGATGACCGTACATTTTTTATTGTCAAATAACTTTTTTGCACCGTCAATCAATGCCCGCAATTCTTCAGGATGGTGTGCATAATCATCTATAAAAACCTGTTGATCATTTTTAATAATGTATTCAAAGCGCCGCTTCACGCCTCTAAAATTTTGCACGGCTGCTTTTATTTTTTCTTCACCGATCTTTAAATGATCCGCCACAGCTATAGCTGCGGTTACATTTTCGATATTGTGCAGTCCCCCCATATTTAGAATCACATCTTTTATTACCCGCCCTTTTATGTTGATGTCAAACCGATAACTGCCATTGTTCATTTTGATTTCAGTTGCGTATACATCAGCATTCACATTATCCAGACTGTATTGCAAATGATGACCTGCGTTCAATTCATTACTTCTTTTCAATCCATATTTGCTGATCAGTAAACCACCTGGCTTTATTTTTTTACTGAAATCAATGAACGCTTCTTCCATCGCAGTTGCAGTTCCATAAATATCCAGGTGATCCGGGTCCATGGAAGAGATGATTGCGACATCAGGTGATAATTTCAAAAAACTACGGTCGTATTCATCGGCTTCTGCTACACAAATATTATTTTCACTCGTCCAGAAATTACTATTGTAATTCACAGCAATGCCGCCCAGAAACGCGTTGCATCCAAAACCACTGTCTCTTAAAATATGCGCTACCATTGTACTCGTGGTTGTTTTACCATGCGTACCTGCAATGCAGATATTGAAAGAACTGTTGATGATCGCACCCAGCACATCACTCCGCTTTATTACTTCAAAACCGTTTTGCAAACAATATTGCAGTTCATGCTGACCCTTTGGAATTGCCGGCGTATATACAACCAACGCTGCTTCTTTATCGATCAACTCAATATTATCTTCATAATGAACAGCGATCCCTTCATCAAATAACTGTTTGGTCAATACGGTTTCAGTTTTATCATAGCCACTCACACGAACGCCTTTGCTTTTAAAATACCGCGCAAGATTGCTCATACCAATACCGCCGATACCGATGAAGTAAATAGACCTGCTCCTGCCCTCATCCCCCGAAGAGGAATCAGAACGGGATTTATTCAAAGAACTTATTAACTCTTCTACTTTCATTTTACTTCAATGGCTTTTAATATTTCTCTTGCGATGATCTCGTCTGCGTTGGTCATTCCAAGTTTGCCTATATTTTCTTTCAGTTCTTTTTGTTTTTTATCATCTTCCGACAAAGCAATAATTGCAGGTACCAGTTTCTGCATCGCTTCGCTGTCTTTGATCATCAGCCCTGCGTGTTTGTTGACCAGCGTTTGTGCATTCACCGTCTGGTGATCTTCCGCAGCAAACGGATACGGTACAAATACTGTCGGTTTTTTTTCTACACATAATTCAGCAATTGCCATGGCGCCGCTTCTGCTGATAACGAGGTCGGCTGCGGCATATGCATATTCCATATGTGTTATAAAATCGCTCACCCATACATTATTCTTTCCTTCAGCAACCTGTTTTCCTTTTTCTGCAAAAGGTTTTCCTGTCTGCCAGATCAGCTGCAGTCCGCTTTTTTCAAAATCACTTATATGGCTACTCAAAGCTTCATTGATATTTTTTGCACCAAGGCTTCCGCCCACTGACAAAACCGTTTTCTTTAAAGGATCCAGATTAAAAAAATCAATCCCTTCGGTACGCGAAATATGATTGTGCGCAATGGCTGCTCTTACAGGATTTCCCGTAATCAAGATCTTTGCTGCAGGAAAAAATTTTTCCATACCATCACTTGCTGTAAAGATCTTCGTTGCTTTTCTGCCGAGCATTATATTTGCTTTGCCGGCAAATGAATTGCTCTCATGAATAAATGTTGGAATGCTTTTATTCTGGGCAAACCTCAATACCGGAAAACTTGAATAGCCACCAACACCGATCACCGCCTGCGGTTTGAATTTTTTAAATATCTTTCTTACCTGCAATAAACTTTTGATAAGTTTATAAGGCAGTCCAACATTTTTTATCAAAGAACTTCTGTTGAGGCCGGCAATGTCCAGCCCTTCAATCTCATAACCCGCCTGCGGCACTTTTTCCATTTCCATTTTTCCTTTTGCCCCAACAAATAATATGTGTGCAGAAGGTTGCATTTTTTTAATTGCGTTTGCAATCGCAATGGCAGGAAAAATATGTCCACCGGTTCCGCCGCCGGCGATGATAAAACGTCCCCCAACCCCTGAAGGGGAGTTATGCAAGGACTCTATGTTTACTTCATCATTCATAATTTCTTTAAGCACTTTCACTTTCACCAGATGTTGATGCAGTTTTTAAAGGCTTGTCCTTAGTCACCCCTTCAGGGGGCGGGAGCATTGCTCCTTCCAACTGTTCTACATTTCTTGCAACACTTAAAATAATTCCGATTGATAAGCAGGTGAATAAAAAACTACTGCCGCCCATACTTACTAACGGTAACGTGACGCCAGTATTTGGAAAAAGGTTTACACCCACACCCATATTGGCAATGGCCTGTATTACCAGCATAAAACTCAGTGCCAACGCCAGAAATGCACCGAATGCAAACGGGCATTTCTTATATAGCCTGATACATCTGAATAAGAACAACAGGTAAATGAATACCATGAACAATCCACCGGCAAAACCATATTCTTCCAGAATGATGGGATAGATAAAATCATTGTAGGCCTGCGGCAGATAATTACGTGCCTGGCTGTTGCCCGGCCCGACGCCAAAAAATCCACCGGTTGCGATGGCGATCTTTGCCTGGTTGATCTGGTAGCTTTTATCATTGTCGGCATCTTTGCTGCTGTACAAAAAAGTTTGTATCCTGCTGATCCATGTCGGAATACGGCCTGCATTTAAAATCGCAGGAAGATCTTTGCTGCGATGCTCTTCCTTGTCGTAATAATGTGAAGCAATACCTAATAAAATAAGGATCGGTATCATAACGATGCCGATCGTTAGTAATAAATGTTTGCCGCTTACACGACCGATGAACAGCAGCATCATACTGGTTGCGCCCACCAATAATGCTGTTGAAAGATTTGCGGGAGCAATGAGTATGCAGATGATTCCTACAGGAATAATTACCGGTAAAAATCCTTTCTTAAAATCTTTGATGACCTGTTGCTTACGGCTGAGTTGCCGGCTGAGATACATGAACAGCGCCAGTTTCGCAAGATCAGAGGTCTGAAAGGTCATGTTGATCACCGGCAGTTTTATCCAGCGGCTCCCCGAATTCAATTGCACACCAAATAACAATGTATACAGCAGCAGCGGAATGGAAATCAAAAATATAATGAGAGCCACTCTTGAATAAATAGTATAGTTCACGCGATGCGCAAAATAAATGATTACAACGCCCAGAATGATGAACGCAAATTGCTTGAATAAAAAACTTTCGGTACTCTTACTATATTTATAAGCCAGCGATCCGGTACTGCTATACACCACGAGTAAGCTCACCAATGTAAGTATTACCACAATACCCCAGATGATGCGGTCGCCTTTGGTACGCTGAACCAGTTTGCCACCTACATTACTGATGTTGGGTGTAAAGAATTGCCGTATGTTTATTTCTTCTGCCATTTTTTTCTAAGAGGTTGAAAGAGAAAAGGAGCTTAAAAAAGAGATTTCTCAATTCATTCCTTTATCAACTTGTTAACCTTATCACCTGTATTAACTTAAAACTTATTACTTAAAACTTACAACTCCTTCACCGCTTTCTTAAACTGCATTCCCCTGTCTTCATAATTTTTGAAAAGATCAAAGCTTGCACATGCAGGACTTAATAATACCACATCTCCTTTTGCTGCAAAATGAAAAGCAGACTGCACGGCTTCCTGCGCCGATGAAGTATTCACGATGAGTTCAACGATCTTACCAAATGCTTCATGAATCTTGCGGTTATCGGTACCCATGCAAACAATTGCTTTTACTTTTTCTTTTACCAATTCGTTGAGCAAACTGTAATCGTTTCCTTTGTCAACGCCGCCCAGAATCAGTATCACCGGCTTCTCCATACTTTCGAGCGCATACCAGGTGCTGTTGATATTGGTTGCTTTACTGTCGTTGATGAACTCTACGCCTTTAATGGTGATCACCGGTTCCATGCGGTGTTCCAGGCTCTGGAATGTGGTTAATGCTTCTCTCACGGATTCCTTTTTAATTTCTGTAACTGTTGCTGCTAAACTTGCTGCCATACTGTTGTATTGATTATGTTTTCCTTTTAATTTAAAATCGTCGATACTCATCTGCATTTCTTCGTTCCTCCATTTGATATGCAGTTGCGCATTGCTGATGTAGGCGCCCTGGGGCAGTTGTTTACTCATTGTAAATGGTAATAAAGTTGAATGAATGGGATAGTTAGTAATATGCTTATTGGTTAGTTCATCGTCAAGACAATAGATCAATACATCACCGGCGGTTTGATTTTTTGCAATGCGGAATTTGCTGTCGATATAATTCTGCATTTTATAATCATAACGGTCAAGATGATCTTCGGTGATATTGGTCAATACCGCTATATCAGGACGGAATGTTACAATATCATCCAGCTGGAAAGAACTGATCTCGGCCACATACAATGGCTTCGGATCTTCGGCGATCTGTTTCGCAAATGAATACCCGATATTGCCCACCAGTGCACAATCTTTTCCGCCTGTTTTACAGATGTGATAAGTTAGTGATGTGACGGTTGTTTTGCCATTACTGCCTGTGATCGCAATAATTTTACTGTTGCCTTTGTGCCGGTAAGCGAGTTCTATTTCACTGATGATCGGAATTTTTTTTGCCCTGATCCTTTTTACCAGTTCATTCTTTTCCGGTATGCCCGGGCTTTTCATTACTTCATCCGCATTCAGAATTTTTTCATCACTGTGTTGTAATTCTTCAAACGCTATTTTGTGCAACTGCAATTCTCCTTTATAAACTTCTTTGATCGCTCCGCCATCACTTACGAATACGTCATATCCCTGCTGCGTAGCCAGCAAAGCTGCGCCCACACCGCTTTCGCCTGCACCCAATATGACCAAACGTTTCTTCATTCCATTGAAATATGCTCCGGTAATTACCGGCTTAATAAAATTGGTTTTTCAAAAGCATAGAATTCAACGGGGGTAATTCTTAGACAATTGACTTTTCGCAGGTAGATTTAGGGAAATTGAAAAACATAAAACCTTGCTTGGTTTTTCAACAGCTTCTTTCATTACCTGAGTTTTAAAGTTGCAACTGCAAAGACTACACTTAGTATTGTTACGATCCAGAAACGAACCGCTATTTTACTTTCATGATATCCTTTTTTCTGATAATGGTGATGCAGCGGGCTCATTAAAAAAATGCGCCTGCCTTCACCATATTTTTTTCTGGTATATTTAAAATACGTGACCTGTATCATCACACTTAGATTTTCAACCAGAAATACAAAACAAAAAATAGGAATCAGTAATTCTTTTCTTACAATTATTGCCAATGCCGCAATGATGCCTCCCAATGCAAGGCTACCGGTATCGCCCATGAAAACCTGCGCCGGGAAAGAGTTGTACCAAAGAAATCCAACGCAGGCTCCTACAAATGCTGCAATAAAAATGGACAGCTCACTCACATTCGGAATATACATGATGTTGAGATATTCGGCCATATTAATAGAACCACTCGCATAGGCAAATACACCGAGGCACATTCCGATGATGGCGCTGACACCAGTAGCCAGTCCATCCAATCCATCCGTAATATTGGCTCCATTACTTACAGCTGTAACAATAATGATGACGATAATTATATAGACGATATAAGTATAATCCTGCAGACTGTGTGGTAACAATCGTGCATAGTTGAACTCATGATTTTTTACAAAAGGGATAGTAGTGATCGGCGTTTGAACTTTCACAAATAAATGTTCTTTATCTCCAATCTTTACAATGCGGAATGAATCGCTGGCTAACTTTTCATTCGCGTTCAGCACATGCAGTTTTACATATTCGATATCTGCAGTGTAAACTTCTCTTTCTACTACTACAGCTTTTGTAAAATATAAAGTAGTACCAACAATAATTCCCAGCATTACCTGCCCGAATATTTTAAACCTGCCGGCCAAACCATCACTGTCAGTTTTTTTATAAGCAGTGCCGAGTGCCTGTGCTTTACGGCGCGCCCTTATTTTTAAATAGTCATCTATAAAACCAATTGCTCCCAACCATACAGTACACAACAACATTAAGCGGATATAAACTTTATGCAGGTTGGCAAATAATAAAGTGGGTATAATGATCGCGAGAATGATGATAATGCCACCCATGGTTGGCGTACCTTTCTTTTGTTGTTCGCCTGCAAGACCAAGATCCCTCACTGTTTCGCCCAATTGTTTTTTCTGGAGAAATTTTATCAGTTTCTTACCGTACACTACTGTTATCACCAATGACAGAATCATTGCCAGCACTACACGGAAGCTGATAAATCTGAACAGGCTGCTACCAGGGAAATTGATCCCCTGATTTCTAAGCCATTCAAATAAGTGATAAAACATTTTCTTTTATTTCGTTGGTTCTTTTATTTCGAAATTGGTGATTTGGTAATTGGGTGATTTGATAATTTCTTCACTTCGTTCGTCTCTTTATTTTATCAAACCAGATTATTTTTATTTTTTAAAATCTCCAACTCATGATTTAAATCCAGACCTGATGAGCCTTCCCACAAAACACGATTGATGAAAAAATTTCTAAGCCAAATTGTATTTTGTATTTCATCAGCAAATTATTTTCCTAACAACTCAAACATCTCATTCAACACCTGCTTATCATCAAAATCATTTTTAACTTTATTGATCTCCTGATATTTTTCATGGCCCTTGCCTGCTACCAGTACGATGTCTTCTTTCTGTGCAAGGCTTACTGCAGTCTTAATCGCTTCACGTCTGTCTGCAATTGAAATATATTTTTTACGTGCTACCACATTTACACCTGCCTCCATTTCTTTTAAGATCTGCAAAGGATCTTCACTGCGTGGATTATCAGAAGTAAAAATTACGCGGTCACTGTATTCGCACGCCACCTCAGCCATGATGGGACGTTTTGTTTTATCACGGTCACCACCACAACCCACCACTGTAATTACTTTTTCATAACCTCTGCGTAAATTTTTTATTGTTGCCAAAACATTCAGCAATGCATCGGGTGTGTGTGCATAATCAATAATGCCGATAATGTTTTCTTTTTTACTCATCATGTAATCAAAGCGGCCTTCGGCACCGGAGAGACTGCTGAGCAATTCAAGTATTTTAAATTTTTCTTTGCCTAAACAAACGGCGGCGCCATAAACAGCGAGCAGGTTGTAAGCATTGAACTCACCGATGAGCCGGAAGTGAACTTCAACATCATTCAGCATCATATGCAATCCGTCCAGGCCATTCTCTAAAATCTTCCCTTTAAAATCTGCGAGTGTTCGCAGACTGTAATAATATTTTTTAGCATTGGTATTCTGAAGCATCACTGCACCACGTTTATCATCGGCATTGCTGATGGCAAATGCTGTTGAGGGCAGACTGTCAAACCATGATTTTTTTACACGGATGTATTCATCAAATGTTTTATGATAATCCAGGTGGTCGTGTGTGATGTTGCTGAACAGTGCACCGGTGAATTTTAAACCGGCGATCCTGTGCTGGTCAATAGCATGGCTACTGCATTCCATAAAAACATATTCGCATCCTTTATCGAGCATTTCTTTCAGTAAAGCATTTACACTAACGGCATCAGGCGTAGTATGTGTTGCAGGAATTATTGCAGCTCCTATTTTATTTTCAACAGTACTGATCAATCCGCACTGATGACCCAATGCAGTAAATAATTTATATAATAAAGTTGCAATGGTTGTTTTACCATTCGTGCCGGTAACGCCTACCAGTTTTAATCCTGACGAAGGTTCTCCAAAAAAATTATTCGCCATGTATCCGGCAGCGATCGCCGGATTTTCTACTTCGATATAAGTAATATTTTCATGTAGAGAGGCTGGTAATTTTTCACAAACAATAACTGCAGCACCACTTTCAACTGCTTTACCGATAAATGCATGGCCGTCTGTTACATTTCCTTTCACAGCAATGAAACAGCTGTCGGCAGTGACTTTCCTTGAATCGATCTGCAGATCAGTGACTTCAGTTCCGGTGGTGCCGGTTACTGAGCGGATGTTAACTTTATATAGTATGTCCTGTAAAATCAATTTAAAATAAGATTGATCGTTTGTCCTTTTTTATAATCAGTACCTGCTGTTAATGACTGGCTTAATACTCTTCCTTTTCCGGTAAAAGCTATTTTCAAACCATAATTTTCCAGCAGGTCTATGGCATCTTTCAATCCCATACCAACAACATTCGGAGTTGATGTCATTGGACGCGATGAATCAGATCTGGAAAAAAGGGTTGCATTTTTATTCTGCAAGCTCATAGTCTGCCACCAGCCATTGACTGCTGAATCGGATATTGGAAAATTCAATACATTTAAGATGGTCCGCAATTCGTTTCTCATTCCTGCATACTTATAAACAGCTGTATCGTTTGAATGAGCAGCTACATAATTATTGGCACTGATATACCGGCCATAAATTTTATCACTGATCTCTTTAAACACAGTACCGGCAACGTCTGCGCCGTATACAAGTTTTGATTCTTTGCTGTTTTGTATCACAACTGCTATTGTATATTTCGGTTGTGCCGAAGGAAAATAACCAATAAAAGAAGCCTGGTATATTTTGTTACCCTTGTTGTAACCTTTATTGTTCAATGCTGTTACGGCCGTTCCTGTTTTACCTGAAATAGAATAAGTGCTGTCATATAAAACCTTGTGCGCCGTACCATGAACACTGTCAACCACTGCCAGCAAACATTCTTTTAACTGCGCCAGTGTTTCATCACTGCATATTTTTTTGATCAGAATTTCCGGCTCCATACTTTTAATAGTGATACCATAATCTTTTACAGCATTGACCAGGTAAGGCTTCATCATAGTACCATTGTTGGCAACAGCATTGTAGAGCATGAGCATGTGCAATGGCGTTACCAGTTCTTCATAACCGTGCGCCATGAAAGGAATGGTGGTATTGGCCCAGCTGCGGTTACTTGGTTTTTTGATCAAAGGTTTTCCGGATGCTGCGGTAATATCAATACCGGTTAATGTATCCAGCCGGAAATCGTGAAGATGTTTGATGAACATGGAAGGTTGCGAATGATAATACTGATCAGCCAGTTTTGCAAAGGCAACATTGCTGCTTGCCGCAAATGCATCTTTTACACTCAGTATATGATTGGGATGCGTATCATGAATCCGCAAACCATAAAACTCTTTTACGCCGCCTTCACAATCAACCAGTGACTTAATGGTAATAAATTTATCTTCCAGCAGGCTCATTAAAGTAGCCAATTTAAAAATAGAACCGGGCTCTGTTGCTTTACCGATACCGTAATTAAGATCTTCGAGATAGGATCCCGGAATGGGAATTTCATGAATATCTTTTTCCTGGCCGAGATTGGCGATGGCTTTTATTTTGCCGGTTGCTGTTTCCATTACAATCGCAGTACCATGCATTGAATTATTCCCGATCATCATTTTCATCAGTGCGGTTTCTGCAACGTCCTGCATATAAGTATCGAGTGTAGTAACAATGTCTTTTCCATTTTCAGGATCAAGGTCAGCACCTTCCACCGGCATATATGCTCCGGCAACATACCGCATCAATTGCTGGCCTGTAGTACCTTTCAGCAGACTGTCGTACCGTTGTTCAAGTCCTACGTTTTTGGTTGCGTCCTCACGGGAAAGGCCAATGGTTCTGTTGGCAAGCAATACATACGGATTGATGCGTTTGTCTCTTGGATCGAAAATGAAACCGCTTTTATTTTTACCTAAACGGACCAATGGAAAATTCCGTAGCTGACTGTATTCCTCAAAAGAAATTTTTCTTTTTAATACATAATAGCGTTCGGTATGCTGGTAAGCCTGTTGCAGTTCTTTTTTATAAGCAAGTGCTGTTTTGTCTTTGAATAAACCCGCGAGCGAACTGCTGAGTGAATCAACATTATCAGTAAACCGTTTGCCGTTTTTCTCCCTCAGACCATCGGCTCCGAAATCAACGAATACATCAAATATGGGAACAGAAGTGCTGAGCATATTGCCGTCTTCACTATAAATGGTACCGCGTTCTGCTTCAATGTTTTTGTAAGAAAGGTGAAGACTGTTGCCCATTTCTTTCCAATGTTTTCCTTCAAACTGCTGGATATAAAAAGCTCTGCCCAGAACGATCACACCCAATATGATCATTCCTATAAAACAGAGATACACTCTCCACAATATGTCTTTTTTAATATCCATTCTTCCTTTTAAAAAACCTGATTTTATTTTACTTCATCGTGTCACTTAATACAACGGCTGGTATTTTTAATTCCTTCAAACCCAGTGGCTCCACCGCTTTTGCCAGTTCACTTGCCTTGCTTCTGAAAATAACATCTGCCTGAATTGTCTTGTATTCGTATTCGAGTTCTTTGATATGCTTTTCAACAGTGCCGATCTTCCTCGACATTTTATCTGCATAATGTCCATTGTATATATAAAGTACCGCCAGCGCCGAAAGGAACAGGAAGAACGGAATGTTCCTGGTGATCCATTCGTAGTTCAGCCATTTTCTCCAGTCATTCTTTTGAACTGCCTGATCAGTTTCTATTTTTTTTTCTTTAGCCATTGTTATTGAAGACCCGTTATTTTTTTTCAGCAATTCTTAATTTAGCACTCCTGCTTCTGCTGTTGGCATCCAGTTCTTTCCTGGAAGCGACAATTGGTTTTTTTGTAAGGATATTAAAAGGGCTTTCGGCACGCGTGCCGTACACATCATCTACTTCAACTTCAGCAAAACTTCCGTTGCGAAAAAAATTCTTGACCAGCCTGTCTTCGAGCGAATGGAAAGTAATGATGGCAATGCGGCCTCCTGTTTTTAACAGGGCAGGAACCTGCTGTAACATTTCCTGCAATGCTCCGAATTCATCATTTACAGCAATCCGTAAGGCCTGGAAAACCTGGGCAAAATATTTTTGAGGATTTCCTTTTACAACCGTCTGCAGAGCAGATTTAAATTCGTTGATGGTTCTCACAGGAAGCATTGAACGTTGCTGAACAATGGTTCTGGCAAGGGTTTTAGCATTGGTTACTTCACCAAACTGCTCAAACATTTTATGCAATTGCTGTTCGGTATAAGTTTCCAGGATGGTTGCTGCGGTTATTTTCTGACGCTGATCCATTCTCATATCAAGTGCCGCATCGAACCGTGTAGAAAATCCACGATCAGCTTCATCAAACTGGTGACTGGATACGCCGAGGTCGGCCATGATGCCATCGACCTGCACAGCTTTATGTAATCGTAGAAATCTTTCCAGGTAACGGAAATTCTGAGGAATAAAAGTTATCCGTTCATCTCCCGGAAGATTTGCCGCAGCAGCTGCATCCTGATCGAAGACAAATAATTTCCCATGATCATTGAGTTGTTCCAGTACAGCTTTGGCATGGCCGCCGCCACCAAAAGTGCAGTCAACATAAATACCGTCAGGCTTTATATTCAATCCATCAACCGTTTCTTCCAGTAATACCGGCGTATGATAATGATTGGGTTCATCTGTTGAATTGCTGACGGATGGTATGTTTTTTTGAGTTCCCATTTTCATTCGTCAACTACTCAACCTTTTTATTCATCACTTCATTGGCAAGGTCACTGAAACTTTGCGGTGTAAAAGTTTCAAAGAACTGTGTATACTTACTTTTGTCCCAGATCTCAATTTTATTTACTGCAGATACCAGCACAATATCTTTTTCCAGGCCTGCATGTTCCATCAGGTTCTTGGGTAAATTCAGACGACCTGCGCTATCCAGTTCCACATTTGTAGCGCCGTTTAAAAAATAGCGTCTGAACTCACGTACCTTTGGATCAAAATCATTCAATTTGCTGATGTTAGAAAAAATAGGTTCCCAACTTTGTATGGGGTACAGGGTAAGGCATTTTTCAAAACCTCTGTTAATGACGAATTGGTTAGCTCCTTCTTCAGCCAGCTGCTTTTTAAAGCCGGCCGGAAGCAGAAAGCGACCTTTCGCATCCAATGTTGCCTCATATTCGCCTAAAAACCCAATCATTATCAGCTGATTATAAAATTTAAAATATTAATTCACACAAAATAACACTTTTTCCCACTTTCAAAGCAAAAAAGTGAAATTCTTTTTTTTCCACAAGCCTGTAAGCTCCTGTGATAAAGCTTATAAGGTTCGTTTTAGAGACATGTGCTGTGAATTAGATGTGGATAGCTGTGAATTGGTGTGGATTACCTTTAGCAATTCAAATTATTTACCATGGCAACAGCTGGCTATTCCGGAACTGCGCTTATCAAAAAACTGGGCATACAACCCGATATGAAAGTCGGGTTGATCAATGAACCTGAAAATTATCAGCTCCTTTTGAAGCAGAATATTTCTACGCAGCTTATTAAAAAAAATGAAACGCCTGATCTGCTTCACCTTTTTGCAAAAGATTCAGTGAGTTTTACAAAAGGAATGAAAGAAGTAAATACAATAATTGCAAAAAATAATAAGCTTATTGTGTGGGTAAGCTGGTATAAAAAAAGCTCAGGAATAAAAACCGATATTACTGAAGATGTAATCCGCAATTATGCATTACAGCATAATCTTGTGGATATAAAAGTATGTGCAGTGAGTGAAATATGGAGTGGTTTAAAATTAGTAGTTCCACTCGCAAAAAGGAAATGATTATTCCGCAGCAAGCGGCATCGTTATTACAAACGTACTTCCTTTACCTAAAATACTTTCAGCTTTGATGATTCCATGATGCGCTTCTACCATGGTCTTTACATAACTTAATCCGAGTCCGAAACCTTTTACATTGTGTATATTACCAGTATGTGCCCGGTAAAATTTTTCAAATATCCTGTTCAGTGTTTCTTTATTCATACCAATGCCGTTGTCTTCGATCCGGATAATAAAATGGTTTTTGCTCTTTTGTGTGGTAAGTTTGATATGGAGGTTTTCCTTTGAATATTTTACGGCATTGTCCAATAGATTATTAATAAGATTTGTAAAGTGCACTTCATCTGCAAGAACCGTGTCTTTTTCTGCATCCAGCTTTACTTCCAGGCTACCGCCCTTTTCTTCTACCTGCAGCTCAATATTATTCAAAGCACTTTTGATCATCCCGTGCGCAGAGAGTTTTTTAAGATTCAGCTGTATCTCATTTTTATCCAGTAATGCAGCCTGAAGAATGGTTTCCACCTGCTTGTTCATCCGCTTATTTTCTTCCTTAATGATACCGGTAAAGTAACCCGTCTTTACAGTATCATTTACCACTTTTTCATTTTTCAAAGCATCGACTGCAAGAGAAATAGTAGCGAGCGGTGTCTTAAACTCATGCGTCATGTTGTTGATGAAATCATTTTTTATTTCGCTGAGTTTTTTTTGTTTCAGCAAAGCCCGGATAGAAAGAAAGAATGCTGTTGTAATAATGATGGTGAAAATAATTGCGCCGGTAATGAACCAGGTCATTTGTTTCCAGATAATATTTTTCTGATGCGGTACAATCACCATCAGCATTTCTTCTTTCACCTGGTTTTCCAGACTGCTGCCACTTGGTGGCTCCAGCGGAATTGCATAATTGGTATTATTATTAGAATCAATATAGAGTTTATAAAAATTTTCGCTCTGAACAAAATCATTCTGGATTGATAAAGATGTAGGAACTACAGCAAATTCAAAGGGCACCTGTTTCAGATTATGCTTATCAAAAGACTTGCGTACAATTTCCCTGATCTCTTCTTTTGAAAAGCGTTGAACCACCGATGGTTTAAATATTTCATACTGCATTCTTTCTGATGGGAACAGTACATCATTTCTTCTGGCGGCTGTTGTACTAACGCCCCTGTCATCTGTTAATTTTTCAGCAGCGTCAGGCAATGCAATATAAATATTTGTTGCAAACTGCTGTTCTTTGGTTTCCCTTGCACTATTGATCCACAGCACCTGGAAAAAAATAAGACCAAGCAGTGAAAGCAGGACCAGTATTGTAATGACAGGGAAAATTTTCTTCATCTATGCAAAAATAACTTTAGTAAAACACTGTAAAATAGAATTATTATCCGAAACGGAAAATTTAACGAAGGTTTACCTGTTAACCACGCAGAAGAATATTTGTTTGTTTAAACTGTGCTTGCTAAATTAGATTATGATTCATCCTGCTTCAGGTATATTACTCATTGCAGAGCCCTTTTTAAAGGATCCTAATTTTATGCGGACCGTAGTATTTCTTTGTGAACACCAGGCAGAGGGAAGTTTTGGTTTTGTGCTGAACAAACAATACGATCACACGCTTGATGAACTGATGAACGATTTTGAAGGCCATAAAATTCCTGTTTATTATGGTGGCCCTGTACAAAAAGACAGTATTCATTTTCTACACCAATACCCTGAACTGATACCCGACAGCGTTGAAGTGATCAACGGTATATACTGGGGTGGAAATTTTGAGACGGTAAGCTCATTGATAAAATCTGATTCTATTGATTATAATAAAATCCGTTTCTTTATTGGATACAGCGGCTGGGGCGATGGCCAACTGAAAGATGAACTTACCCAACACAGCTGGCTAACGGCCAATGCTATCCCAGGACTTGTATTTCATAAAAATGTGGACGAGATCTGGAAAGACAGTCTCAAACATCTGGGTGGTGATTATGAAATGATGATCAATTTTCCTACAGACCCTCAATTGAATTAAGCGAGGGATTTTAATCAGTGGATATTTTCTACCCTGTCATTTTTAATGGGCGAATAATCCGTCTGCTCCTTCCCGTTCACCATTAATTTTTCAAAGTAACATTTTACGCCGGTAGCAATATTCATGTTCTCTACATTCTGGATATGAAAATGCAGGTGCGGCTCAGAAGAATTTCCGGAATTGCCGCAATGCCCCAGCAATGTTCCCTGTTTTATTTTCTGGCCTTCTTTTACTGCCACGCTGTGATTTTTAAAATGGGCAAATAATAAATATTCATTGTTGGTTGTTTTGATGATTACTGAATTGCCGGTAAGATAAACCGGGTTCATTTCGCCTGGCTTATTGTCTTTCACACCATCCACCGCCATTATTACTTCTCCATCACATGGCGCAATAATTTCCTGACCGAAAGCATAATAATCATCATTGAAAACGCCTTCATTTTTATGCGTACTTCCTTTGGCATCTGTTATCAGAATATCAAACGCGTTTTTTTGTGCCTGACTTTCCACATGATAATTAAGCTCTTTGGTATCGCCGCCCCAAACGATGGTCCACTGACCATTGAAAGGTAATTTCATTTTGGTAGTGTTGCGCTGCATTATTGGTAATGTGCTTTCCACAAATGGTTTTACAAACAGTCCATTGATCTGTTCATTTTTATCTACCGAAATATTAACTGCAAAAACTGCCTGATCAAAATTTGTTTTGTAGGAGGCATACGTCATTTCATATTTTACGAATTGTCTTTTTGTGATCTTTCCTGTCTGGGATCTTAATCCTGAAAGAAATTCCGAAGCCTGATCGGCTGGTAATGCCTTTGCCATTTCAGGCGAGAACATTGCAAAGATGCTGTCATATTTTGCTTCATTATAAAATGATTCGAATTTATCAGCGATTCTTTTATACGCGGGCTTTTCTGCCTGGCCAAAGAGTTTATTCGCAGTGAGCATACATGCAGCTAACAGCATTAATGAAAATAAATATTTCATATTTGAATGTTCTTTAAAAATAAAGCATACACAAATTTAAAGTGTTATTGCAACGGGTTACCACAAATTGTCTACTGCAGCGGCTTCTTTGAGCAATTGAATGATCGGCTTTGCTTTTATTTCATCCGCTGAATAAAAAATTTTATAAAAAATCTGCTTATTGGTACCGTGTGTAAGATAATGATCTTTATCCGGCAGTTTGTTTCCATACCAGAATCCGAATAATACGCCTTTTTTTATTCCGCCGCGTGGAACTGCAGCAGGCCATATGATACAGATTCCTTTTTTTCCGTGGAAGTAGGGAACATTGAAAGATATTTTTTCTTTGCAGGTTGCCGGAAGATTTGCAATCACCAGATTGCGGAGCACATCGGTAATGATGCGTTGTTCTTCAGGAAGTATTTCATACAGCTGAAGTAAAGATTTTATTTTTAATGGAATACCGGCCACGAAGCATAAAGATAAAAATTACGGACCGGTTTATAACTTTCGAAGGCTGCACATGATGAGCCTTCCCACAGAGCATGAAGGATAGAGAATTTTCTAAGCCAAATATTTTTTGTTATAAATATTATGCAAAATCATTTTGTGCTAATTTATAATCGCATTCTGTTGTTGCTATTGAGGGCCCTCCATCACAACATTCCATACCAGATTAAAAGACAGTGAGTACTTTGTAGGATTAGTAAACACGGCTCTGCAACTACTTGTTGTAATATCATAGAAAGTCAATTGTATCGGAACATTTGCCGCGCCGGAACTAACTGAATTAATCCCACCGCAGTAGACAGTTGGCGCAGTGGAAAAAATTTCTGGGAAAAAAAACCTGCTGCTTCCAAAACCAAGTGTGTCGCCCGCTGCGACCGTAAAACTTGCGCTGACTGTTCCAGTTACACGTTTAAGCTGAACGCCATTATTACTCCTTATAATTCCTTTGCCCCCGCTTACTGTCAAATTGTTTACTACGTCAACATCACCCGTATTAGATACACCCATCCTCCTGTTGCTGTTAGTATAAAAATCAAGTCCGTATACATTGCCGCCGGCATTTCTTTTACTTGCAATCCCTTCGCCACTTCCGGAACCACCGAACCGTAAACTATTTCCTATTGTTCCTGAATTGGAGCCAGGATAATCGACAACCACATCGCCCTTTACCTGTAAAGAACTCGCCTGATCTTTGCCGATGATCACACTTCCGCCACGACCCTGTAACAACAGATCACGGAATGACCCTGTAGCAACAGCCTGAATGTAACCGTAGCCGTTAGTATTATCTGCACCCATATACATAATACCATCACCGGTTCCGCTGCTGTCCCACAATTCCAATGCATTGCCCTGACCTTCGGAGCGTGAATACAATCCTTTTTGTTGTACCTGCAGTTTTGCGCCGGACGTTGCAGTTCCAATACCAATATTTCCCGACGGCGTAATGCAAAGAAAACCAGTATTGGTATTGCCAATCGACATAATATAATTATTGGAATTATCAACATAGGTAAGTCCTTTGTTTACGCCAGCCCGATAAATCGCAAACCCAATACTTGCAGTATTTGTACCTCCTGCAGTGTTCTGAATATTGACGAATGAACTTGTTGGATTATTACTTCGAAAATGGGCAATGCTGCCAAAAGTTCCCTGATCAACGACTTCTAATGCATAATTAGGATTGGCGGTATTCATGCCCGTGTTTCCATTGTCCAAAACAGTCAATGCATTTGCTCTGACATTGATAGCAGTCCCATTTCCGATACT
This sequence comes from Ferruginibacter sp., assembly GCA_040003235.1. Classification (GTDB taxonomy): domain Bacteria; phylum Bacteroidota; class Bacteroidia; order Chitinophagales; family Chitinophagaceae; genus Ferruginibacter. The sequence goes on from JBDUCW010000018.1 coordinate 49,599, forward strand.
GAATAATGTGGTTGCTAAGTGCGTGGTGTCGTTGTACATTCCAAAGCCCGCTCCTGACGTTCTTCGCACAATTATATTTTCACCAAATGCAATACTTGTTTGACCGGAAGCAATACTGTTATCACCCCCGGCAACAGCAGAGTAACCCGATGCAAGATTCATATTTCCTCCAAGTGCTGTGGAATTACCTCCGCTAGCTGTACTGTTATAACCATAAGCTAAGCTGCCATAACCACTTGCCTGCGCGCCGCCACCGAAAGCCAATGAAGCAAAGCCAGTGTTGCTGTTATTCCATTGTTGATTGCCACCAGAATATCCAAAATGCAATGCAGCTTTTGACGCATTGTAAGTAAGAATATAGTTGGTGTTGGTAGCCAAACCAACAGTAGAATTCTTAATAGTATCATTATCAGGATGCGTTGGTGTTATTAAAAATGATCCATTCAATTGCAGTCTTTCCGCGGGCGTTATTGTGTTGATACCAACGTTCTGACTTTTTACGATCACTGGAATAAAAGCGAGAAGAAATAAATATTTTTTCATTGAAACGTTCGTTTATTGTAATTGTATTCGTTTAAAGTTTAAGTTTTTTTTCAAGTCGTGAAATTTTTTCTAAAGCCGCAACTGTATTTAATTCTTAAGTCTTAGCTTATTTCTCGCTCGCAGGCAGAACAGTAATCTTTGCAGAAAACTTTCCATGCAAAGTGCCTTTTACTAATTTTCTGCCGTCCGTATTATATACATTAGCCCAGATCTCGCCTTTCATAATGTTGTTGTCCATACTGATGATACTAACCTTTCCATTACAAGGTGCTTCAGTTCCACCTTTTCCATTTTGATTATTTCCGCAGCCGCAACCCTTGGCCGGACCTAGCGCAAATCCTGCACCTGTTGCATTATCATTCAAATAATGATCGCCAAGACCTTTTCCTTTAAAAGAAAAATTAAAGACGGTCAACACACCTCCTCCCTTCTGACCTGGCTTGCGCATATCTTTTCCTTTGGCCATCTGCAGAGCAAAATTGTCGATCTTTAGCACTGTTAGATTATTCGGTGCATCATAAAAAGCCATCGAATTACCCGAAACCGCAGCAAGGTCAATTCCAGAGGCCGCCAGTGCCGCTTGTGTCTGCGCCATTTTTGCTTTCAAGTCAGGGCTCATTTTAGCAGCAACCCGTGGATCCATCCCTTCCATTGTAGGCATTTTAATTCCGTTTGAAAACGACACATATTTTTCGGCATTGAATCCGCCTTCAGGTAAATTGATTGCAACTTCATTTGTATCATCCACAAAATACAAGGTTTGCAATAACGTTAGTTGCGGCCAACTTTTGGAAGTAGGCGTCAGATCGGCGGAGATCAGCATCACGCCATCTTTTGGTTTTGTTGCAGGACCTCTATAAAGATATCTTGAATTATTAACCTTTGTCAGCGTTCCGCCGCCCTGTACTATTTTCCACACAAAATCTTTATAAGGTGCTACAAAATTCGGATCGGTTCCATCCGGCAAATCAACTTCGGTTGGCTCACCTTCCATTTCATCTGTGGCAGCATTATAATGTGCATACACAGACAATTTTAAATTTAGCGTAGCTGATTCATTTGGCTCAAGCAATAATTTATCACTAACAATGGAAACCCTGCCACCCTTTAATGCCCTTGCCTGGTCTTCATGAGAAGGCTTGGGAGGTTGAGCGGATAAATAGCTGGGCAATGAAAATATGATTGCCCAGAATAAAATAATTCTTTTCATAAAAATCGAGTTGTACGTTGTACGTTTTACGTAATACGTCAGATATAAAACGTAATACGTACCACTTATTACTTATTATATTCCGTAACAATATTCCACCACACATTATACTGGTGTTTATCTTCTGTTACAAATGCATAAAAATATTCTTTGTTCTTGCTTTTAATCTTTTCTGCCAATGCAGGATTATCGGCCACCAGATTACTGACACGGGAATCAAAATGCGGCGTGAATTTATTATCGCTGAATTGATATACTTTGTCATCGGTACTGTGTGGCAACTGAATAAAATATACCGGCACTGTTTTATAATCAATATAGCCATTTGCATTTTTATCAGAACTATGGCCATCATATTCATACATGCCCATTTTACTTCCGGCTGCTGTAAGTCGTTTCACCATTGTCTTTCTAGATGGAATAGTAACCGATCCGCCCTGACCCAGCATTTTCGGTTCAAAATAATTAGTG
>JBDUCW010000086.1:0-18521 GCA_040003235.1 Ferruginibacter sp.
AGATCACAGTTGATTACAGCAGGCAGCTTTCAGAATCTCAGAAGCTGGAAGCGGGCTACGACGGCTCTTTCACGGCTCAGGACTTTAATTTCTATGGAGAATTCCTGGATGCAGCTACCAATAAATTTGTTCCGGATCTTCCGAAGATCAATCATTTTAAATACAATGAAAACATTCATGCGTTTTACGGAACCTATCAAAAAAGTTATAAACGTTTTGGATATGCTGCCGGATTGAGATTTGAAGAAGCCATTATCAAAGGCAACCAGGTGACCAAAGATTCTGCAATCAGCAATAATTATTTTAAGATCTATCCAACTTTGCACCTGTCTTATAAAAAAGGGTCAGGCGAATTTCAATTGAACTACAGCCGTCGCGTTCATCGTCCCGAAGGAGATGACATCAATCCTTTTCCGGAATACCAGGATCCGTATAATGTGAGAGCGGGAAATCCTAAACTGTTGCCCGAGATCATTCATTCAGTTGAATTCGGATATAAGTGGCAGAACAAAAATTTTTCGTTAGTTCCGGGTATTTATTACCGCTATAAACAAAATGGATTCACAGAGATCACGCTGCCGCTGAATGACAGCGTGCTGTTGACTACACAACAAAACTTATCCAATGATCAGTCGGCTGGATTGGAGATCATAGCTTCGGCAAAAGTTGGAAAATTCTTTTCAGCCAATATGAGCAATAATTTTTTCTATAACCGCATTGATGCTTCTTCACTCGGATATGCCGATAGTAAATCGATTGTGTCGATGAGTATCAATCTGAATACTACTTTTAATATTACTAAGACCACTATGATGCAGCTCAGCAGCAATTACCGCTCGCCAAGGCTGGCGCCGCAAGGAAAACAATATGGATCATGGGTGATGAATGGTGGTGTGCGGCAGGACTTTCTGAAAAAGAAATTATCGGCAACACTTACGGTGTCGGATATTTTTCAAACACTGAAACAACGTTCCGAGATCAGCAGTTCTTATCTCAGGCAATATGCAGTAAGTACAAGAGATGTCAGGATCATTTACCTTGGAGTTAGTTACCGTTTCGGGAAGATCATAAAAAAAGCAACCGAAGAAAAATTACAATTTGATAACGGACTGTAATAAAAATGCAGGACTATTAATATCCAACCGGCGTATATTTCCGTACAGATATTACTACAGAAAATAAACAGTTTTAAAAATTAGCTTGGGCATTCATTCTAAAAAAGCCAGCATGAAAAAATATCTTTTATTAAGTGCAGCAGTTTGTATCGTTGCTACCGTAACTGCACAAAAAACAGTTCCATCTGCAGCAGCAAAAAAATCCTTTGAACAAAAATATGCCGATGCCACCAAGACCAGTTGGGAAAAAGAAGGCAAGGATTATGAAGTGAACTTTACGCAGGGCAGCAATAAAATGTCTGCCGTGTTTGATAAAGCCGGTGCCTGGAAAGAAACCGAGGAAGTAGTTGCTGCCACTGATTTACCGGCCGCCGTTACAACTTATGTGCAAACACATTACAAAGGTACGCCGATCAAAAGAGCCGAAAAAATTACGAAGGCAAATGGAAATATCAATTATGAAGTAGCTATTGGAAAGAAAGAATATATATTTGATGCTTCCGGCAAAATGATCGAACAGGAAAAAGAATAGACCAATTGATTTTTGAACTTCTTTTTTAATTTAAAATTTTTGTTTCAAGTTTAATTCTTTACAATGAAGCGAACTGCTACCAGTGTTTGTGGAGACGCCTCTTTCGGACCGGTCTCGACGTAGTCGGGATTTTTTCATTGGCGCAGCCTTTGAAGCAAAGGTGCGAAAGCAGTCCCGCTGTATAGCGGGACGGCCACACGGCCGTGGAGCAATCAGGCGATAGCAAGTAATAATCGTGTTGCCTATCAGAAATTTTCAAAATAAAAATCAATAACACACCACGTCAATTACAGATTATTATGAAAGTAAAATTCTTAAATTTAATAGCAATTGTGTTGCTGACAACTGCTACAAAAGCACAGGATATTAAAATTGTAAATACATTTCACATTGCGAGTCCCGGCGGTTGGGATTATATAGCAGTGAACGGCAACAATGTATATGTATCACACGGCACGCAGGTAAATATCCTGAATAAAACGACCGGCGATTCTGTTTCTTTTATTCCCAATACCAACGGCGTACACGGAATTGCTTTTGCTCCTTCCTTCAATAAAGGTTTTACCAGCAATGGAAGAAGTAATAATGTTACTGTTTTTGATCTGAAAACAAATGTCGTGTTGGCACAGATAGAAACAGGACAAAATCCCGATGCAATTTTTTATGATGAATTTTCTAAAATGATTATTACCTGCAATGGCAGAAGTAAAGACCTTTCCATCATCGATCCGGCTACCAATAAAGTAATGCATACAGTTGCGCTCGGCGGAAAACCTGAAACTGCAGTGAGTAACAATGCAGGAAAAATTTTCGTAAACATTGAAGACAAAAATGAGATCGTTGAAGTTGATGCAACCAGCTTTGAAGCCGGACCGCATTGGCCGTTGTCGCCTGGAGAAGCACCTACGGGACTGGCTATTGATACAAAGACCAATCGATTATTCGCCGGATGTGGCGATAATAAATGGTTGGTCGTGCTGGATGCTGTTACCGGAGCCGTGATAGATAAACTTCCAATTGGAGATGGTTGTGACGGCGTTGCATTTGATCCGGGGACAAAAACCATTTACGCTTCCAATGGCGAAGGAACGGTTACCGTGATCAAAGAAATGCCGAAAGATAAATTTGTAGTGGAAGCAACCATTCCTACAAAAAAATCTGCGCGGACCATTACAGTTGATCCTGCAACACACAAAATATATTTGCCTGCAGCAGACATCGAACCGGCAGTTGATGGTAAAAGAGGCAAAATGATACCTGGGAGTTTCCAGGTATTGGTGCTGGCCAAATGATCAGCTATATCAAATAACAAAACCAGTCACAATAATAAATGTCCCATGCCATTCCGGTGTGGGATATTTATTTTACGGCTTAAATGATCCTGCCTAATTGATGTTCGAATGAAGGCTCATCCTGTATTGTATGCAAATCATACAACCAAAAGATTTAATAGCTTTTATCAACCTTTCACCTGACTCGCCAAAGATTCAACGAAATATTAATTTGCTTTTGTAATCAAAAGAATATTTCGTTTCTTTAGTCAGCCTTTATAATTAGTCAGCAACTCATACCAATAATCATCTTATTTTATTAAAACCTAAAAACAAACAAACATGACAACAATTAAAAAGATCATCAGGCCTTTATCGGCTGCAATCTTTATTGCATCACTTTTTTCATGTAACAACGACACGGGTTCAACAAAAGAAGGACCTCAAAAAGTGGAAGACACCCTAAAGACAACTACGGCTGAGAAGCCTGCAGCATTTACGCCATTTGATGTGATGGAAATATCGCACACGGTAAAAGATTATGCCAAATGGCGGCCATTCTTCGACACAGATTCTGTTAACCGCAAAGCAAATGGACTGGAAACGATTGTGGTTGGAAGAGGTGCTGATAATGCTAATAAAATTATGATCGCTCTTGAGGTAAAGGATATGCAGAAGGCAAAAGATTTTTCAGCCAATCCTAAATTAAAAGAAGTAATGGACAAAGCCGGCGTGGTTTCCAAACCCGATGTTGAATATTTCCATGTGATCCGGTACAACCCCGAGTCAAAAGAAAAACAATGGGTGATCATCTCACACAAAGTAAAAGACTTTAATGCCTGGTTAAAAATTTTTGATAACGAAGGTCCGGCAGCCAGGGCCAGTCAGGGTTTGTATGACGTGGTATTATCACGAGGTGTCAATGATTCCAATATGGTTCATATAGTTTTGGATATAAAAGATATGGCGAAGGCAAAAGCATCGCTGGGCTCTGAAGAAAAGAAAAAATTAATGATGAGTGCCGGTGTAGAAGGCACACCCAAAATTGAATTTTACCAGACTGCGGATAAGTAACTAAATACCGCCTGCATTATTGAATTTATCAAAATGGAACGCAGATTTTTAAGATTAATGGATGACCGATGATTTTTATGTATTTTTCTAATCAAAAAAATGATCTGTCGAACTGGTAAATGATTTCAATATGATTTGTTCTGATATCAGAAAGTAATTAGATCCGGGTAAATCATAGTGATCATAATAATCAGCGTTCTATTTTTAATATCATTTTGCATTAATAAATAATAAATCAAACCAAACCGGAACATATTACCGGGTTGGTTTTTTATTTTAATGTAAGCCGAATCTTCAAATAATCCTTCGCGTCTTCGCAATAAAAATAACTGGTGGCTGAAAGTAAATATTCTTCTCTTTAACTTAAAAAGCTCCAACGCCAAACAAAACGCCAAACACCTAACACCAAACAACCAATGATATTCGCTAAAAAAGAAGGGTCACTGATAGCAGTAACCCCATCCTTTGAAATTTAAAACTAAAACGAACTTTATACAACGCCTGCGAGTTCCAGGCTTTTCTTCTTTAATTTTTTGACTTCAATATCTTCAATGATCGCATCAGCAGCAAGGATCAACGAATTATTATTTTCTTTCCACCAGTTCCCGGATTTTAATTCACTGAATGCGATCACACCAACGAGATAACTTCTTTCCGCATCTGAATGCCATTCTTCGATCCATTCAAATTTTTCTTTTGGAATATATTTCAGGTCATCAAAACTGATGTACACCCTTAAATAAAAATCTTCTGCCAGTTTATTCGGAACATGGTGATACAGTTTTTTATATTCATACTTGTATTCATAACGCAGCGCAGCAATATCACTCAGCACCGCAGAAGCAGTAGGGAAGGAGCCTGCGCCCTTTCCGTAAAAAAATTGTTTGTCTGCAAATGAACTTTCCAGCACCACGCCATTGTATTCATTCTTTACAAAAGCCAGGTGATCGGTTTGTTTTACGAATTGCGGCAATACAAATGCTGCCACTTTTCCATTCTGTAATTTTTTTGCCTGTGCCACCAAACGGATCTCGTTATTTTTTTCTCTGCCAACTGTTGCATCACCAGCCTGGATATTCTGTATGCCCGTAAATAAAACTTCCTGCGGAGAACTGATGATGCCATAAGCATGACACAATAAGATCACCCATTTGTTTACGGCATCCCAGCCATCCACATCCAGCGTTGGATCAGCTTCTGCAAAACCTAATTGTTGTGCTTGTAATAATGCCTGTTTAAAATCGAGTTTGTCTTCAAATATTTTTGTAAGAATATAATTGGTACTGCCGTTTACAATCGCCCGAAGGGAATGCAGCAGGTCGTTATCATAATATTCTTCCAGGTTCCTGATCACCGGAATAGAAGCGCAGCAGGAAGACTCATACAAAAAAGGCAGACCTGTTTGCTTCTGCAACTCAAGTATTTCGTTCAAATGTTCTGCGATCATTTTTTTGCTGGCACTCACTGCGGCCTTGCCATTTTTCAAAGCAGTGCTTACAATATGAAATGCGGGTTCACTTTCATTGATCACTTCTACAATTACATTAATGGATTCATCATTCAGTATCTCATCTTTATCAGTAGTAAAAAGTTCAGCAGGTGCATCTCTTTTTTTACCTGGATTTTTAATACAAATTTTTTTGATAGATGCATTCAGTGACGGTGTTTGCTGTAATACTTTATAAAGGCCTTCTCCCACTACGCCAAAACCGAACAGGCCGATCGTTAACTGCTTATGTGTTGTCATGTTTTAAGATTGAGCAGCTACTTTATTTTCTGCTGCCGGTTGTTGTAATAAAAATTCGATAATATAGTTTTCTATAAACCAGTACTCCACTAAAAATCCATCATGGCCATATAAGGAGTGAATGGATTTAAATTGAGCACCCGGAATATGCTTCGCGATAAAACGTTGCTCGCTCGGTGGAAATAGAATATCCGTATCAATCCCGATCACCAAAGTCTTTGCTTTTATTTTTTGCAACGCATCTTCTGCACTCTTGCGGTTCCTGCCTACATTGTGTGCGTCCATGCCTTTGCTCAGAAAATAATAACTGAATGCATTGAAGCGCCTTGCCAATTTTTGTCCCTGGTAACGCTGATAACTTTCGCTTTTAAAATTTTCAATCTTTTTTGTATCGGCTTCCGATTGCAGACTTTCATAAGTACTGTAATGCCGGTAAGAAAGCAGCGCCATACTTCTTGCAACTTTCATTCCTTCAATGCCGGCCTGGTTATTTTTTTTCTTCCAGGTACCGTCGGCTTCAATAGCAAGTCTTTGCGAAGTATTAAATGCAATGCCCCAGGGTGAATGAAATGCATTGGTTGCAATCGGGATAATATTTGTGAACAGAGAAGGTTCAGCCACAGCCCATTCCAGTAATTGCTGCCCGCCCATACTTCCGCCGATACCAATATAAATATTTGTGATACCCAAAGCATCTTTCAGCAACTGATAACTGCGCACCATATCCCTTGTTGTAAAAAAAGGAAACTGATGATAGTAAGGCTCACTTGTTTCTAAATTAATATCCAGCGGACCGATACTGCCATAACAACTGCCGGGCATATTCACGCAGATGATAAAATGATTTTCGGGGTTAAACAATTTACCATTGCCAACAAGACCCTGCCACCATTCGGCAGGATCACTGTTGGCAGTTAAGGCATGGAATATCCAGATCGCATTATTTTTTTCTTCGTTCAGTGAACCATGCGTTGTGTACGCAAGCTTGATAGAAGGCAGTGTGTATCCGTTCTCCAGCGTGAAAGGATGATCGTATATGAATGTTTTTGTCGGCATCTTTATACAGCTAATTCATTTGCAAATACTTTTTCAAAGGCCTGTTCAAAATCAGCTTTGATATCGTCGATATGTTCAATGCCAACACTGATGCGCACCTGGTTTGGCAAAACACCTGCTGCGAGTTGTTCTTCGGCACTTAACTGTTCATGTGTAGTGCTTGCGGGATGTATCGCCAATGTTTTTGCATCACCTACGTTTGCAAGATGACTAACCAGTTTCAGTGAGTCAATAAATTTTCCTGCATTTTCTTTACTTCCCTTTATTCCAAAATTCAGGATGCCACCAAAACCATTGAGCAGATATTTTTTTGCCAGCTGATGATAAGAATTGCTTTCCAGTCCGGGATAAGTTACTGATTCAACCAAGGGATGTGCTTCCAGCCATTGTGCGAGAGCCAGTGCATTCTGAACATGACGTTCAACACGAAGCGATAAAGTTTCGAGTCCCTGTATCAATAAAAAAGAATTGAATGGACTTTGTGATGAACCGAGATCTCTTAATCCTTCCACTCTTGCGCGGATGATAAAAGCAATATTGGGAAGGTTCAATGGATTTCCTTCACCGAATATGTCCCAGAATTTTAATCCGTGATAACCTTCACTGGGCTCAGTGAATTGCGGAAACTTTCCGTTGCCCCAGTTATAATTTCCTCCGTCAACAATAACACCGCCGATCGTTGTGCCATGGCCCCCGATCCATTTGGTGGCGGATTCAACAACAATGTTGGCGCCATGTTCCAAAGGCCTGAATAAAAATCCGCCGGCGCCAAAAGTATTGTCAACGATCAAAGGCAGATCATATTCTTTCGCCAGGTCTGCAAATTTTTTAAAATCAGGAATATTCAACCGTGGATTGCCGATTGTTTCAAGATAGATGGCTTTTGTATTCTTATCAATATGCGGCACAAAACTTTCAACATTATCGCCGTCTGCAAAACGTGCTTCAATGCCGAGTCTTTTAAAAGTTACTTTAAACTGGTTGTAAGTACCGCCATATAAAAAGGAGGAACTGATAAAATTATCACCGGCCTGAAGAATATTGGTGAGTGCAAGAAATTGGGCCGCCTGCCCCGAACCCGTTGCCAGCGCTGCAACACCGCCTTCGAGCGCAGCGATACGTTGCTCAAATACATCGGTGGTCGGATTCATAATGCGGGTATAAATATTACCGAATTCCTTCAACCCAAACAGATTAGCTGCATGAGCGGAGTTATTAAAACCATAAGAAGTAGTTTGATAGATCGGAACCGCTCTTGATTTGGTGGTAGGATCAATCTGCTGACCGGCATGAAGCTGTAATGTTTCGAAATGTAATGTGCTCATAAAAATATTTTTTTGATTAAAACAATTGGTTTGATTTCCCGGTGGGAACATGAGGCAATGCCTTTGAAGGGGATGGTATGATTGATCAGATGCCTTTCGGCATACAACAACACATCATGCACACAGCCGTGTGGAAGAAATTTGATATGATTGTTGTTGATGTCATGAATACCCTACAAATTTAATGGACTTTTAATTAAACGTCCAAATAAAATTTTTGTTAATTAATTTTTATTCTTGGTTGATATCCCGGTCAACCACCATTATTCAAATCATAAGCACGCAAAAAAGCCCATCCGATAAATCAGATGGGCTTATAAAAATTTGAAAGTATTTATGTAGGCTTACTCTGACTTATCTGTCCCGTACAATCATTGACTGTAGCGGAATGGAATTAGCACCTTCACATAATTGAGTTAACCATGTGGGTTGCTAAGGCTTCATTGGGCCATAACCCTCTGCCTTTCTTGATAAGTACCGATATGATCGGTTATTTAAAGAACTGCTGCAAAGATAAAGGCATCGGTTTTAAACTGCCAAATTTTTTTTATTTAACAGTGTTGAATGTTGATAAAGGACAATTCGAAGAGTCTGCCAACATTATTAATATTATTAACTTTTTCAACTTTACCATCTCCATCAACCCTATCAACTTTATGCCTTACTTTTGCCCTACAAGACAGGTAGACTAATATGACAGCATTGCAAAAAAATAAACTGGATCATCTACTTAATGAAATTGAGCGGCAAGATATGTCCTCTTTTTTGCAATATATCAGTCTTGAAAATCCTGGTAGGGTTACTTTCTCTACCAGTTTCAGTTTTGAAGACCAGTTGATAACCGATACGATATTGCGCAATGATTTGCCCATCAGCATTTTTACATTGGATACCGGAAGAATGTTTACAGAGACTTATTCGGTATGGAACAACACGAATGAAAAATATCGGACTCATATCAAAGCATATTATCCAAATCAAAGTGCAATAGAAAATTTTGTGGCTGCAAAAGGCCCCAATGCTTTTTATGAATCTGTACAGAACAGGAAAGATTGTTGTTTCATTCGTAAAGTAGAACCTTTGAAAAGAGCATTGGCAGGAAATGATATCTGGATCACGGGGTTGCGTGCAGAGCATTCTTCAGGAAGAAGCGATCTTCAGTTATTAGAATGGGATGAAGGCAATCAGATCATTAAATATCATCCGCTACTGCATTGGACAACTGAACAGGTGCGTGATTACATTGGTGAGCATGATGTGCCTTACAATCCTTTGCATGATAAAGGCTTTGTAAGTATTGGTTGCGCACCTTGCACAAGAGCTATCCAGCCCGGAGAAGACTTTCGTGCAGGAAGATGGTGGTGGGAAGATGCTGATAAAAAAGAATGTGGTTTGCATGTGCATGAAGCAAAATTATAAACTGATATATTGTTTAATTAATAAATGGTCATTAAGAATCGTCATGCCACTTATCTGAAGTTTTAAATTATTAAGAAGTTCAAGTGGCCAGACGATCTTCAAACACAATTCAACAAAAAAGCAATTGAACAATTATACATAGAATATTGCGAGAAAAAATGAACAGTTATAAATTAGATTATTTAGAACAGCTTGAATCAGAAGCGATACATATCTTTCGGGAAGTAGCCGGACAATTTGAGAGACCCGCCTTACTATTCAGCGGCGGCAAGGATTCTATTACATTGGTGCATCTTGCGTTGAAAGCATTTCGTCCGGGCAAGTTCCCTTTTCCATTGGTGCATATTGATACCGGGCATAATTTTAAAGAAGCACTTGATCACAGAGATGCATTGGCTGAAAGCATTGGTGAAAAATTAATTGTACGCAATGTAGAAGATACCATCCGTGAAAAACAACTGACCGAACCCAAAGGAAAATTTGCAAGCCGTAATGCATTGCAGACATTTACGTTGCTGGATACGATTGAAGAATTCAAATTTGATTGTTGCATCGGCGGTGCAAGACGTGATGAAGAAAAAGCCAGAGCCAAAGAAAGAATATTTTCTGTGAGAGATGAATTCGGACAATGGGATCCAAAACTGCAAAGGCCTGAATTGTGGAATACATACAATGGCAGAATTCACAAAGGCGAAAATGTGCGTGTGTTTCCAATCAGCAACTGGACGGAACTCGACATCTGGAACTATATCAAAAGAGAAAATATTCAATTGCCTTCCATTTATTTTTCTCATGAAAGAGAAGTCCTGGAACATGAAGGACAGTTTGTGGCAATGTCTGAATTTATTCAGCCCGATACAGCAGATAAAATTTCTACCAGGCAGGTCCGATACCGAACTGTTGGAGATATGACCTGCACTGCTGCAGTAGAATCAACAGCTTCAAATATCGATGACATCATCAAAGAAATTATAGCCACCAAAACAAGTGAACGTGGAGAAACAAGAATTGATGATAAAGTAAGTGAGGCCGCAATGGAAGACAGGAAGAAGAATGGATATTTTTAAACCCGTGGTACGTTTTACGTAGTACGTAATAAGTTTGCTGTTAATGATACGCTAACTCATTATTTTATTCTCACGTAAAACCTATAACGTAAAACTTATAACTTGGACTTACTGCGATTTATAACAGCCGGCAGCGTTGACGATGGCAAGAGCACATTGATCGGACGTTTATTGTACGATAGCAAATCGATCATGATCGACCAATTGGAAGCAATTGAAAAGCAAAGTAAAAATAAAGAAGATGGGGAAATAGATCTCGCATTGCTCACAGATGGATTACGCGCAGAAAGAGAGCAGGGCATTACGATTGATGTGGCCTATAAATATTTTTCTACGCCTAAAAGAAAATTTATTATAGCAGATGCGCCCGGCCACATTCAGTATACCCGCAACATGGTTACTGGCGCTTCGAATTCAGATCTTGCAATTATTTTAATTGATGCGAGACATGGCGTAGTGGAACAAACCCGTCGGCATTCTATCATTGCATCCTTACTGAATATTCCACACATTGTGATTGCAGTAAATAAAATGGATCTCGTTAATAACTCGCAGGTGATTTATAATAATATTTTAAATGATTATAAAGAAGTTGCTGCAAGCCTCGGATTAAAGGAAGTGATCTACATTCCCATCAGCGCTATCAGTGGGGAAAATATTGTAAAAAAAAGTCCTGCCTTTCCCTGGTATGAAGGAAAATCTTTACTGGACATTTTGGAGAATGTAAAAGTAGAAGATGATATTAATTTAAATGACGCAAGATTTCCGGTACAGTATATCATCCGTCCTCAAACCGAAGACCTGCACGATTATCGGGGTTATGCGGGCAAACTGATCAGTGGGATTTACAAAACAGGAGATGCTGTTACCATTTTGCCATCAGGACTTGAATCAACAATTACTGCGATTGAAATTGCAGGCGAACATGCAACAACTGCCTTCGCTCCACAAAGCGTGATACTTCACCTGGAAGACGATCTGGATATCAGTCGTGGAGACGTGATTGTAAAAACAGACAATCAACCTGAAGTAGCCAATGAACTGGAAGTACTGCTTTGCTGGATGGATAACAAGCCACTGAAGCCGAATAATAAATATTTGCTGCAGATTAACAGTCGCCTGGTGCGTTGTGTAGTAAAAGAAATTATTTATAAACTGGATGTCAATTCACTGCTTGAATTGCCTGCTCCTGAAAAAGCCGGACTGAATGATATTGTAAAAGTCAAAATTAAAACTGCGACAGCTATTCCTTTCGACTCATACAAAAGACTACGCGTCAATGGCGCTGCTATTCTCATTGATGAAACAAGTAATGTTACTGTAGCTGCCTGTATGATTCAGTAGGAGATGACAGATAACAGTTATTTTAAAAATTTTGAATTCCTATTGACAACGAACATTTAACAACCAAGACTGTATTTTTCATTCTTGAACATTCACACAATTCGCGGCTAACTATTCTTATTGTTCCGAGCCATGGGTGGGAAAAAAATAAATTCAACTATTAGTCTACTATTTTAGTAGGGGTTACTTATTTTCGCACCCAGGCATGATTGAAAATAAACCAACTCATCTCGGGGATAAACTGCTGCAGGCAGATGAACTGGCAACTGTGCTTGTTTCCAAACAAGCCACGCTTGCAAAAATTGATCAGCCCGAACAAAAGAAATGGCCACGCATTGTAATGTGGTGCCTTATCGCTTTTTTATTATTGATAGTCGGCAGCGCGTTTTTAACTTATGCACCTGCTCATGTAATCAGTGATTATATTAAAACGATTCCCTCAAGAATAGATACTACTACATTTCTTCTTATGTTGCTCACCGGTTTTATTGCACAGATGGCGGATGGTTCCCTCGGAATGGGATATGGAACAATCGCCACTACCTTCTTATTGGCGCAGGGCGTCAATCCCGCGATCGTCAGCAGCCGCGTGCATTCTGCGAGGGTATTTTCAAGCGGCGTTTCGGGGTATAGCCATCACCGTTTTGGTAACATCAATAAAAAATTATTTAAGACATTGGTCATTCCCGGTGTTATCGGAGCGGCCATTGGCGCAGCGATTGCTTTTTTCGGACAGCAATATTCTGACTGGATACGACTGCCCTTGTCTATTTATACTTTTTATCTCGGCTATTTTATTATCAGCAAAGCGTTTAAAAAAAGAGACGTAAAAGATAAAGTAAAAAAAGCAGGATGGCTGGCTGCGACCGGTGGATTTATGGATGCCTTTGCCGGCGGTGGCTGGGGAACGCTTGTTACGAGTACGCTGATGACCAAACGAAAAAGTCCGCGTTATGTAATTGGCTCAGTATGCCTTGCTGAATTTTTTGTAGTGCTGACCAGTTCCATTACTTTTTTTATTTTATTAAAAAGTATTCCGCTACTTGAAGTAGCAGGACTCATCATCGGGGGATTGATCGCAGCCCCGATTGCAGCAAGGCTGGTTGGTAAATTACCAATGAAGACGATGTTCGTTCTGGTAGGAACATTTGTTATTATCGCCAGCAGTAATACTATCTGGAAAGCTATTCAGCAGCTGATTACTAAGTAAACTGTAAACAGGCTCTGGAATTTGTGCAAAAGCCTTACGCATTATTCAGATTCCTTTTCGGGTTGTATCTTCGCATTATTATATTACTTATAACGTATAATTTACTACTTCCTATGGCATTAATGAACGTTCAACTCACCAAACCTGATTACGGGTTTACAGCAACTGACAGCACGGGGCACAGCTTACAGATCGATATTCCTGTAGATCAGGGCGGCAATGCCAATGGCTTCCGGCCAATGCAGACTTTACTTGCAGCATTGGGAGGTTGCAGTGGTGTTGATATTGTAAGTATTTTAAAAAAGCAACGGCAACCATTGAAAGGACTGAATATTAAAATTGATGGTGAAAGAGAAAAAGGTAAAGAGCCTTCCGTATGGGAATCTGTAAATATTGTTTTTGAATTCAGCGGTGAACTTGATGCTTCCAAAGCTTATCGTGCTGCTGAATTGTCTATCAATAAATATTGCTCTGTTGCCGAAACATTAAGAAGGGCAGGGGCTGCTTTTACATGGACTGTGACGCTGAATGGTTTACCTGTATCTTTTTAAATGCAAAAATTGTTAAAGGGTTTAATTGTTATTGATCTCTTATATTTTACAGCTCTTTTATTTTACGGCTAATTTAAAAACATAAAATAACTGTCTCGTTTTTTAAAAATCAATTCCGTTTAAATATTTCCTTCAACAATTCAACAATAAATCAATTCAACAGTTCATAAAAGTTCCGGTTAAAATTTACTGCTTACAGCAATTCAACAATAAAAAACAATAGAACAATTTAATATGTCTCATCCAGAAACAAAAGCAATCCGTATCCAGACAGAACGTACCAATGAAAAAGAGCACAGTACACCTTTGTTTTTAACCAGCAGTTTTGTGTATGATTCTGCAGAAGACATGGCAGCAGCATTTTCAGATGACAGTCTGGACGTAAATATTTATTCAAGGTTCAGCAATCCATCAGTAGATGAATTCATTGATAAGATGGCTGCACTTGAAAATGCAGAAGCGGGCATTGCCACCGGAAGCGGCATGGCTGCAGTGTTTGCAACCTTCATGACTTTTCTTTCTAAAGGCGATCACATCATTTCTGCATCTGCTGTTTTTGGAAGTACGCATACCATTCTCACTAAATATTTACCAAAGTGGGGAATTGATTTTTCTTATTTCAACATGGCCCGTCCCGAGACGATTGAATCGTTGATCATGCCGAATACAAAAATGCTGTATGTTGAAACGCCTTCCAATCCCGGACTTGATATTGTAGATATCGAAAACATTTCGGCAATCTGCAAAAAAAATAATATTCTTTTTGTGGTGGATAATTGTTTTGCTACGCCTGCTGTTCAGCAACCGATTAATCTTGGTGCAGACCTGGTCTTACATTCAGCCACTAAATTTATTGATGGCCAGGGAAGAGTGTTGGGTGGAATCGTTGTCGGAAAAAAAGAACTCATTCATCCAATGTATCTTTTTGTCCGCAATACCGGGCCTTCCATGAGTGCATTCAATGCCTGGGTATTGAGCAAAAGCCTGGAAACCTTACACCTGCGAATGGAAAAGCATGCAGACAATGCCCTGAAACTGGCCATGGCACTGGAAAATAATGAATACATCAGCTGGGTTAAATACCCGTTTTTAAAAACACACCCACAGTATGAGATCGCTAAGAAACAAATGAGCAATGGTGGTGGCATCCTGACTTTTGAATTAAAAGGCGGCATCGAAAGTGGCCGTAAATTTTTAAACGGATTGAAAATGTTATCCATGACCAACAACCTTGGCGACAGCCGCAGCATTGCTTCTCATCCGGCAAGTACTACACATTCCAAATTAACGGAAGCAGAAAGAAATGAAGTTGGTATTACACCCGGCCTTATCCGTATTTCTGTTGGGCTTGAACATATTGAGGATATCAAGGCAGATATTTTGCAGGCGCTTTGCTGATTAATGGATAGTTGATAATTGATAATTGATAATTCCTCAAATCGTTGTTAATCCTGTTTCCTATTAGTAATTATGCATTGAACAAATCATTAATCATTAATTATTAATTTTCATATTTTTCTTCATCCATTCTTCCTGTGAATTCGCAGTCTGCTCAACTATCACAGCCGCTGCAATTTTTTCCTGGCCTTTCATAATTGATTTAGTGACCATAGGATGCTGAATGGATTCCGTTTCTTTCATGCCCATCATTTTCATTACCGGAATTATTTTGTCACTGCCGAGATGTTTGAACAAAGGTTCATCCATTGCGCTGTACACGATCGCTTCTGTCAGGTGCAGACTTTCAACCAATGCCAATTCTTTTTCATGCAGTGGATAATGTTCAATAAATACAATATGCTGTTGCTGATGATTGTTGTGTAATTCTTTTGCGAGCACTACTTTGCTTTCTTCAATATTTAATGGAGCTAAGAATTCACGAAATGTTTTCGCCGTATCAGCAAACCATGCCACAAATAGAATCAGCGGATCATTCTTATAAAGATCTGCCAATGCCGCAAATTTTCCTTTGCTGTTCATCCACACAAATTCTTTAAATAATCCATCGCCTTGCGATGATTCTTTTTTCCCGAATAAATTAAAAAGCATGTTTGATTTTTTGATGCAAATTAAGGAAGACAGATGACAGTTAGCAGATGACAGCTGACAGTCGTACCTTATCATGAAGTTTTTTAAACTTCCTTTTATTTACCGGGGATATTTTAATATGCATTTCTTCTGTCAACTGTCTACTGTCACCTGTCAACTTGTATTATGCCGAACTATTCTTTCCCAAATTTGTTAGTATCTTTACAGCAGGGAAAACAATAATGGCAAAAGAAAAAAAGTCTCCGCCCGGAGAAACAGCACAGGATGAGTTTATAGAAGTTTTTGGTGCCCGGGAGCACAATCTCAAAGACATAGATATAAAAGTTCCTAAAAACAAATTGGTGGTTTTTACCGGTGTCAGCGGCAGCGGTAAATCTTCATTGGCATTCGATACTATTTATAATGAAGGCCAGCGCCGGTACATGGAAAGTTTCAGTGCCTATGCCCGTCAATTCGTGGGTGATATGGAACGTCCTGATGTTGACAAGATCACCGGACTATCGCCTGTAATTTCTATCGAACAAAAAACAACCAATAAAAATCCAAGAAGTACTGTTGGGACTGTTACAGAAGTGTATGACTTCCTCCGTTTGCTTTTTGCAAGAGCATCCGATGCATACAGTTATAATACGGGTAATAAAATGGTTAAGTTCAGCGAAGAAGAGATCGTTGAAAATATCTTTAATAAATATGACGGCAAAAAAATAACGTTACTTGCGCCGTTGGTCCGCGGACGCAAAGGCCATTATCGTGAACTCTTTGAAGATGTCCGCAAAAAAGGTTATCTCAAAGTAAGAATTGACGGTGAAGTAAAAGACCTCGTTGCCAAGATGCAGGTTGACCGTTATAAAATTCATGATATAGAACTGGTAGTGGACCGGCTTGCAGTGACTGACGACATGAAACTGCGTTTGAGTCAGAGCGTACAAAAAACATTGCAGCTTGGTAAAGACCTGATGTTTCTATTGATCAATGATGATGAAGGAAAAGTTATTCAATTCAGCAAACAACTGATGTGCACGGATACAGGTATCAGTTATGAAGAACCTTCTCCCAATGCATTTTCTTTTAATTCTCCTTATGGCGCCTGCCCGGTTTGTAAAGGGCTTGGAACAGTTTACCAGGTGAGTATGGATGCCATCATTCCTGACTGGACATTGTCCATTAATGAAGGTGCAATTGCTCCCTTAGGTGAAGAAAGAGAAGCCTATGTTTTTAAACAGGTGCAGCAGTTATCGAAAAAATATAAATTCAGTTTAGATAAACCGGTAAAAGAGCTTCCACAAAAAGTGATGAATGTTTTGCTTTATGGAAAAGAAGAGGCCAATGTAATATCAGAATTAGATGTGGATATGGAAGAAGGTGAAGTTTCAACTTCATATGCTGAAGAATACGAAGGTGTGGTAAATATGTTGAAGCGTTGGTTCTCCGGAAGCGGCACTACTGAAGCATTGAGAGATTGGGTGGAAAAATTTATGGAGCTGAAGAAATGCAATAGCTGCCATGGTGCACGTTTGAAAAAAGAAAGTCTCTGGTTTAAAGTAGACGATAGAAATATTGCTGAACTCGGCGAAATGAACCTGGATAACCTGGCTGCATGGTTCGACGGTATTGAATTGCGCCTTAGCAATAAACAGAAAGCTATTGCAAAAGATGTGTTGAAAGAGATCCGTGAACGTCTGCAGTTTTTACTCGATGTTGGTCTTACTTATCTCACATTAAGCCGGCCTTCAAGAAGTTTAAGTGGTGGTGAAAGCCAGCGCATCCGTCTCGCAACGCAGATAGGATCTCAGTTGCAGGGCATTACTTATATTCTGGATGAACCCAGTATCGGTTTGCATCAACGCGATAACCAGCGGTTGATCGAAGCATTAAAAAATCTCCGCGATATTGGTAATAGTGTCCTTGTTGTAGAACATGATAAAGACATCATGATGGCAAGTGATTACCTGGTCGACATCGGACCGAAAGCTGGAAAGTATGGCGGTAATATTGTTGCTGAAGGCACGCCTGAATTTGTATTGAAATCTAATTCCGATACGGCGCAGTACCTCAGCGGAAAAAAAGGAATTGCTGTTCCCAAAGAAAGAAGAAAAGGCAATGGAAAATTTATTGAGATCAATGGAGCGGCCGGTAATAATCTTAATGGAGTAGATGTGAAATTTCCCTTGGGAAAACTGATCGTGGTAACCGGTGTAAGCGGCAGTGGCAAATCTACTTTGATCAATGAAACCCTGTATCCTTTGCTGAGCAGATTTTGCTACAATTCAAAGATCAGTCCGTTGGAATATAAATCTATAAAAGGACTGGAGCAGATCGATAAAGTAATTGAAATTGATCAGAGTCCCATCGGCCGCACACCAAGAAGTAATCCTGCAACCTATTGCGGATTTTTTACGGATATCAGAACTTTGTTTGCATCTGTTCCTGAAGCAAAGATCCGGGGATATGCTGCGGGTCGTTTTTCTTTCAATGTAAAAAGTGGAAGATGCGATGTCTGTGAAGGCGGTGGTATGCGGGTGATCGAAATGAATTTTTTACCCGACGTATATGTGCATTGTGAAAAATGTAATGGACGCCGATACAACCGCGAAACATTAGAGATCCGTTACAAAGGAAAAAGCATCAGTGATGTACTGGATATGACGGTAGATGAGGCAGTAGATTTTTTTAATAATGTTCCTTATATCTACCGTAAAATAAAAGTGCTGCAGGAAGTCGGGCTCGGATATATTACATTGGGCCAAAGCGCTGTAACACT
>JBDUCW010000019.1:0-51504 GCA_040003235.1 Ferruginibacter sp.
TTTTCCTCTCCTTGGGAGAGGAATTAAAGGTGAGGTCAAAACAAAAGATAGTTTTTTAGAGATGCCTTTAAGTTTTAAGTAAAACAATTATTAGACTTAGTTGTTTACTTACTCATTGAACTTTGTGGGAAGGCTCATCAGGTCTGGAATACCGGTTCTAAACCATCAAACCCCCAAACCCAGTTCTTCCAAACATTCAAACCTCTTATTATGAAGTATAGAACACTCGGTAACACCGGCATTCAACTTTCAGCCATCGGCCTGGGTTGTATGGGAATGAATCATGCTTACGGCAAACCGGATGATGATGAATCCATTGCCACTTTAGAAAAAGCCATTGAGCTCGGCATTAACTTCTGGGATACTGCTGACGTTTATGCCAATGGCAAAAATGAAGAGTTGGTTTCAAAAGTTTTAGTACCCAACCGCAATAAAATTTTTATTGCAACCAAGTTTGGTTTTCATGCTGGGCCTGATGGAAAACTTACGGAGTTCAATGGCTCGCCTGCTTATATGAAAACCGCTGTTGAAAAAAGTCTGCAGCGTTTAAAGACAGACGTTATCGATCTGTATTACGCTCATCGCATCGATCCCAATGTTCCTGTTGAAGAAATGGTTAGCGCCATGGCTGAACTGGTGAAAGAAGGTAAGGTTCGCTTTATCGGTTTATCGGAAGCGTCTCCCAATTCTATCCGCAGGGCAATGGCTGTACATCCTGTTGCTGCATTGCAAAGTGAATATTCATTGCTCACAAGAGACATTGAAAAAGAAATTCTACCACTTTGTAAAGAACTGAACATTTCATTTGTGCCTTTTAGTCCTTTGGCGCGTGGACTTGTTACCAACACACTCAACATTCATGAACTGGCGGATAATGACTTCAGAAAAACATTACCGCGTTACCAGGAAAAATATGAGGCCAATAATAAAAGTCTTGCTGAAGGATTTGCTTCCATTGCAACAACAAAAAATTGCAGTCCCGCACAATTGGCACTGGCCTGGGTTTTAGCGCAGGGTGAAAATATTATTCCGATTCCGGGAACCAAGCGCAGAAAATATTTAACTGAAAATGCCGGAGCAGTTGATGTAGAATTGAATCAGCATGATATTCAGCTAATAGAACAATTGCTTGCGAAATTTCCAGATACAGGTGCGAGGTATAATGAATCCAATAATAAATTTGTTGATAAGAACTGATTGAAATAAGGAATAAGAAATAAGGAAGTGGAGCATTAAGTTTTTTTAGAAAGGAATTTTTATAAGAGAATGTCCCAGACAATAAAAAAGTTGAAAAGCATTACACTCTTCAACTTTCTAATTTCTTATTCCTTATTTTTTATTTGTATTGAATCTCCATTTTTTTTACATCCGAAAAAACTCTCAACGCTTCAGCAATCGTATTTGCATCAATGCCAATTTCATTGTACAATTCTTTTGGTGTACCATGTTCTACCAGCCGGTCAGGAATACCCATGATCTTTACCTGTGCACTGTAATTGTGCATCGCCATAAATTCCAGGATCGCTGAACCGAAGCCACCAACAACAGTTCCATCTTCCACGGTAATTATTTTTTTGTATTTGCTGAACACTTCATGCAGCATTGCTTCATCCAGTGGCTTTACAAAACGCATATCATAGTGTGCAGGATTGATGCCTTCATCTTTCACCGAACGGATAGCAGCAGCTGCAAAATTGCCTGGATGACCAATGGTCAATATCGCTATATCTTTTCCATCTTTTAATTTACGCCCTGTCCCGATCGCTATTTCTTTCATTTCGGTTTTCCATTCCGGCATCATGCCTTCGCCGCGTGGATAGCGGATAACAAAAGGCAATTCAGTTTTATCAAGTTGCGCTGTGAACATCAGGTTACGCAGTTCTGATTCATTCATCGGTGCACTCACAATAAGATTTGGAATGCAGCGCATGTAAGCGATATCATAACAGCCATGATGGGTTGGCCCGTCTTCTCCAACAAGTCCTGCCCTGTCTAAACAAAATACAACGGGTAATTTTTGTATCGCTACATCATGTATCACCTGGTCGTACGCCCGCTGCATAAAAGATGAATAAATATTACAGAACACTTTTAATCCCTGCGTGGCCATACCGGCACTAACGGTAACGGCATGCTGCTCGCAGATGCCGACATCAAAAGCACGGTCGGGCATTTTGTCCATCATGAATTTTAATGAAGAACCACTGGGCATTGCGGGTGTAATGCCGAATATTTTATTATTCTTTTCTGCAAGTTCTACAAGTGTATGTCCAAATACATCCTGGTATTTTGGTGGTTGCGGCAGATCGAATTTTTTCTTTGCTATCTCGCCGGTAAGTTTATCAAACAGACCCGGTGCGTGCCATTTGGTTTGATCTTTTTCCGCAAGTTCGTATCCTTTGCCTTTCACTGTTTTAATGTGCAGCAGTTTCGGTCCCGGAATATTTTTAAGATCTTTTAAAGTATCTACCAATTTAATGATATTATGTCCGTCAATCGGGCCAAAATAACGAAGGTTGAGTGATTCAAATAAATTGCTGCTTTTGCTTACCATTCCTTTTACGCCTTCTTTTAACTTGGCTGCCATTTCACGACTGAATGTTTTACCAACAGGTAGTTTGCCCAGCATCTTCCATACATTATTTTTGATGTCGTTGTATGTATGTGAAGTGGTAATGTCGGTAAGGTATTCTTTCAAAGCACCTACATTCGGATCGATGCTCATGCAGTTGTCATTCAGAATAATAAGCACATTGCTTTTTGCAATGCCTGCATGATTCATGGCTTCGAAGGCCATACCTGCTGTCATGGCACCATCGCCGATCACTGCAATATGCTGTTTGTCTTTTTCTCCTTTATAATAACTGGCCATTGCCATTCCCAATGCAGCGGAAATAGAGGTGGAAGAATGTCCTACGCCAAATGTATCATATTCACTTTCGCTTCTTTTTGGAAAACCACTGAGTCCGTGATATTTTCTATTGGTAGGAAAATTATCGCGGCGGCCGGTCAATATCTTATGGCCGTATGCCTGGTGCCCCACGTCCCATACGAGTTGATCATCGGGCGTATTGAAGACATAATGAAGCGCAACGCTCAGTTCCACCACACCCAGACTGGCTGCAAAATGGCCCCCATAAACACTTACCACATCCACAATATAATGACGGAGTTCATCACAAACCTGGTGCAGTTGTTCGCGGCTTAATTTTTTGAGATCGTCAGGATTATTGATACCGGAGAGTAAGGGTCCAGCAGTTATGTTCATTTTCTAAGCGATTTATTGTACAAATGTACGTTTTTTGGCCACTGTTGGCTTGTTTATAACGGGTTTTCCGCGATTATAGTATAGTTGACAGTTGACAGATGTCCGTTGACAGCGGTTGGAAAGTTAACATAGTTGACAAGATCTGGAAGGTTGAAAAAGATTTATGTTGGGTCTCAGATCGTTTGTTTCTTATTGATGAAATAAATTTCAACGTGCCTTTTTCTTTCTGTCAACTGAGATCCGTCAACTGCTTACTCGATGTATAATTTATAGCTCCCTGTCACTTCACCGACACCCTTCTTATCCCATACCCTGAAATTGACGATGACATATTTTTTTTTATCATCCATTTTGGTAATAACCGCTTTTAAAGTAATATAAGCAGCATTATCGGATGAAACACCTGAAGATTCATAGGTTTTGAATACATCATCCGAATCGAGTACCACTTTTCCATCGCTCAGTTTAATGATCTCGCGGCCGCCGGGAAAAACCCTTCCTTCCCGCTCCGACCAACCGCTTTTAATTACAAGGATCATATTCACCCGTTGATTAAGTGCAATCTTATTAGTTGCAGGAACTGAACTGCCGTCATCAAATAAAAGATAAGCTTTACTTACACTGAGTGTTTTGCTGTTGAGTTTGATATTATTTTTTATTTCAGTTGCAACAGTAAGCTTTACCGGCTGTTTATTATCCTTATAAGTAATTGCCGGCACTTTTGGTTTGAGTTGCGCAGTTGTACATACTGCGTTCAATAAAACAACAGCCATCAAAAAACAACGGGGAAAATAAAATTCGGTTCGCATGAATTATTTTAAATTTCCGGCAAGATAAAAAGGTTTGTTGCTAAGAAACAGTTAAGAATTAAGAGTCAGGAATTAGAGTTAAGGGTTATGTTGGATGGCTGAATTGCTGAATGGTTATATTGTTTTTGAAGTGCCGGCATTTAAAAGAGATTTTTAAAAATCAATGCTGATAAGAAACAATTCAACAAAAAAACAATACAGCAATTTAAACAGCGTACTGATTCAGTTTAAGTACAAGATCCGCATCCGGACAATTGGCTAAATACTTTTCTCTTTCTGAATATTTACATACACCGGGATAATCGCCGACGAAATTCCTTAAATCTGTGATCACCTGGAAATGCAGGTGTGGCGGCCAGTTTCCGTTCTCGACCGGCAAACCAAAATGTGCAAACGGCTGACCACGTGTAATAAACTGTCCGCTGCGGATACCTTTAATATCTGCAAGACTTAAGTGTCCATACAATGTATAAAAATTCAATGTTCCCAATTGATGCTGCAGAATAATGGTAGCACCATAATCACCAAAAGTATTATTAAAAGCAAAACTGTGGACCATTCCTCCGAGTGGTGCGCTGATGACAGTTCCTGCATCACCCCAGATATCTATTCCAAGGTGAAGCCTTCTTGCCTCGGGTGGCTTTTCATTTACGTCAAGTGCATATTTTTTTTCAAAGTCGAACAAAAGACTGCGCTTGTACATTTCCCTTAATTCATTATAACCACCGATTAAAAATTTAGCGCCGGATTCTTTACGGACCTCATCGATATATGCTGAAAATTTTTTAGTGTCACTGTAAATTTCTTCCGTAAGTGCTGTATTGTTTTCTGTAAGATCGAGCGCAGCTAATTTTTCTTTTGAATGATCGAAAGAAACCACTGCATGAAAATCGTCACGGTTCTTTTTTAACTGATGAATAAGGGTGGGCATATAAAAGGTCCCGGTGTTTACCGGGACCCAAAAGTATAACAATCATTTCCAAGTCTCTATTCTTTTATCAGCTTCAAAGTTTGCCTGTTCTGCGAAGTTGATACAGTGAGCATGTAAGCTCCGGTTACAAATTGTTTTGTTCCGTTGATATCAATTGCATTTGTTCCTTTTTTAAGTGATGCCGTCTGACGTATCAATACTTTGCCGCTCATGTCTGATAAAACAATAACAGCATCTTCATTTTGCATAGATTCGATATTTGCTTTTAATTGATCTTTGAAAGGATTGGGCGAAACTTCTACTGCAAATCCAGCTTTACTATTAACCCTGATCTTTGCAACAGCACTGTACGTAAACTGTCCGTCACGATCAACCATTTTCAAACGGTAATAATAAACAGGCAGTGGGATATTGCTGATATTATCAGCATAGTGATAAGTCTTGTTACTGCTGCTGTTGCCTGACGCAATGATGTTGCTTACTGCAGAAAAATTATTACCATCACTGCTGCGCTGCAATTCAAAATAACTGCTGTTGAGTTCCTGGGCAGTTGTCCATTCCAGCAGGTTCTGGTTACCGTTATTCTGTCCGCTGAAATTAATAAGTAATAAAGGAACAGCATATTGTCCGGTTGAAATATAAAAACCACTGAAGCCTGCTACATCAAAAGTTATTTCCCATCTCGCTGCACCGGAATTATAAACCACATTCGCATCAACAGGATCGATCACTACTGACAGTCCTGAATAATTGCCTGGTGCAGTTCCGGTTCCATGATACTGTGTTACTTTAAGATTGGCAATACCTGCCGCATCTGCAGAACCTGTAGGCAATGCGGGATAAGTTCCCCTTGCTGTATTGTAACTATTAAATTCTGCCTGCGTGAAATATAAAGTGAGCGTAGCAGTAGCTGTCGCAGCACCGGTAGCCGGTGTAATATCATAATGCCGCTGCACATAAGGTTGTGTATTCAGTGTTTGTACGGTTGCATCTATCTTAACGCAGGTATTAACGGTGCCGGTAACAGGAAACGCTCCTGAAGGTAAAATTTTTGCTACCGGATTACAGGAAGCATCTGTATAAATTGTACCTGCTGCAACAACGGGTGCATTTACACAAACCTGCGATCCGCCTGCTGTTCCTACCAGAGTATTGGTGATATTGGCAGTAACATTTGCTGTGTTTGTAAGTGTACAACCTGCAGCGGTTGTAATGGTTAATGTCAGCACCATCGGACTGGCACTGCCTGCTGCGTAAGTAATATTCTGGCCATTGGTAGCGCTTGTAATGGTTCCATTTGTCATAGACCATGCATAGGTGGATGCACCCGCCGGCCCATTGACTACATTGCCAGAAGACCCCTGGCATACAGAAGAAGATACCGGGGTAATAACAGGCGCAGATGGTATCGTAATGTTGGCCGTTACAGGTTGATTATCTGCTGTTGCAATCACAGAGCCTGTACCACCCGTGCTGCCTGCTGTATAAGTTACAGTAGCAATACCATTTACAAACTGCGTGCTCGCTGAAGATAGCGTTCCCAATACCGGGCTGCTGAATACAGTTGCAGCAGGAGAAGGAAATGCTGCAAGACCAACAAGGTTGGATGCAGCAATCGGGCCTCCTGAATTTCTTCCAAGAATATCCGCAGTTACAACAGTTGTGTTTGTTCCGCCGCCGGATGGGCAAACTGTTGCTGCCGCAGAAATATTTCTTAATTGCAGCCAGGTAGTGAGGTTGATCGTTCCGCCTGCGGCGAGAACAACAGCATCATTTGCTGCAGGACCGGTATTCACTCCCCACCAGTTATCATTTGCATTAATGATATTGACAGTTCCGCCTCCCGCCTGCGCAAGGGTATTTCCATTTGCCGGTACCAACGCTGTGTTATTGACAAAGCGGTTATACTGAAGATTTAATGTTCCGTTGGTATTCATGATAGCTCCTCCCTGTGCTGTTGATTTAACCAGGTTATTGGTGAATGTACATTGGGTAACAGTATATACTCCACCACTACCGGAGCCGGTTACAGATAATGCGCCGCCGCTCCCGCCGGTATTGCTACCTACCATTCCGGTACTGTCATTGGAAAATGTACAACCGGTAATTACAGCTGTTCCGTTACCGTTATAACTTAATCCGCCACCGCCACCGCCGCATGCATTATTCGAAAAGATACAATTGGTTACAACAAGACTATGCACATTGGAAGTACTAACAGAAACGGCTCCCCCATTACCAATCTGGTTACGGAAATTGGTGAATTTACAATTGATAAATGTTGTGGCTGCACCAATCCCTCCGGCAAGGATGGCTCCGCCTCCGCCTGAATAAGTTGCTACGGATGCAGCAGGCCCCGTATAATTCAAAGTAAGATCCTGCACCTTAAAAGTAACGGCACCAAGTGCAGTAGTAAATACTCTTGCCGCAGTTGTCTGATTAATAGTGAGGGCATTCATTCCCGGGCCGGAAACAGTAATATTATTACCCGCAGCAGGATTACCGACGGTCATCGAACCCAAAGAAATATTAAGAACACCTGCAGTTACAACTGTAGCATTGAAAGTAATAATATGCGTTCCTGCAAGAGCTGTAGACGCTTCCATTGCAGAGCGCAGAGAAATATTTCCACTGCCATCCAGCGCATTGGTGCCCGGCGCAACGGCATGCGTATCAGTAGTTGTATTGACAATAAAATTCTGTGCTGAAACATGCAATGAAAATATCATGGCAGGAATCAATAATATAATTTTTATTTTTTTTATTGACCTGATCATAACAGACAGGCTTTTATTTTTATTGAATTCTTTCATAGTGTTTTTTTTCAGTCTTAATATTATTGTGTGCCTGATATTAATTCCGCGCAGGATATATTCCCTGCATTGCGATGCAGAATAATAATCCGACGAAAGGCATATAATTATTATGCGGTGAATTACCACCTGTAAGTGCCAGTGCTGTTGGCGACATTGTAACTGTTGTTCCTGTTGTAGCTGCATTGTACAATACAAGTCCCCTGTCTGCACCCGGCCCGGCCCATACATTATTTACAGGGCTTGATAAAGTTCCGTCACCTCCATTGCCCACTGCGGTATGATTGTGTACAGGCAGGTTATTACTTAAAAGTGTTACCGATCCTGAACCACCAGTTTCACCAATACTCCGGGGCGATAAACCAGGTCCCTGACCTGCATGCATTACTGCCGAACCCTGGAAATTAGGAAGCCCGAAAGTTGAAGTGCCATTGCCGCCATAATTAGTACCAAGCAATGAAAACAACGCGGTATTCTGGCTGATGGCAAGCAACTGTCCGTTACAGGTTGCCCATCCGTGCGGTGCAAAGTTGCAACCGAATATCCTTATTTCTGCTAAATAACTATCTGCCATGTTTGATTTTTTTATTAGTTACGTGATGGGAAAATTCCCACTAGTGCCATACAAGCCGTTAGTACCAGGTACGGAGATCTGTTTTCATGCGATTGGCCGGTTCCTGCGTTGCTTATCGTACCGGCAGACATTGTGCTGTTTGCGACTGTATGAAAGCTGGCGTCGCTTCCTCCTTTGGACCAGTCATTTGCTGTTGGATAAGTTTGATCTGCATTGTTATTACTTGCATTCACCGAATGCGTGTGCGACGGCATTTCTGCAAGGATTAGTGTATGGGCTGCTTCTCCGCCTACCTGCCCTTGTGTAATGCCGTTACCAGCATGCATGGCAGTTCTTCCCCGCAAATCCGGTAAGGCAAAAGTTGTTACGCCATTTCCCCCATAAGTAGTACCCAGCAGTGCAAACAATGCCTGGTTCTGATTGATTGGCAATATCTGTCCATTACACATTGCCCAATTGTGTGGTGCAAAATTGAATGAAAATATTTTGATCTCCGACAAAAAGGGCGTATCTGCCATGGTAATATTTTTAAAAGATGATAATATTAATTTTAATAAAAGCAGTAACTATTATTGTGAAGGAAACACACCTTCAACAGCAATGATATAAGATGTTGCCTGAAAAGGAACCATATTATCGTGTACCACACCATTTCCCGTATTGGCGATTGCTGTAGACTTCATATTTGAATTGGCAGTGCCTGTTGCCGTGTAGGTAAGCAGGGAAGGTTGTGCCGCCCAGAAATTATTGGTTGGGTTATCACTGTTTGCGTCAGCTGAATTGCACGCGGCGTTATGTGTATGCACAGGAAGCTGTGCGGTAGTAAGTGCAACAAATTCCAAACCACCGCTTTCTGCGATAAGACTGGTTGATGACTGGTGTACCGGCACTCTGCCCCGAAGATCGGGTATCGCAAAAGTATTCTGGCCATCGCCACCGTAAGTAGTTCCGATAAGATTGAACAGCGTATCGTACTGCGAGATCGGAAGAATTTGACCGTTACAGAACATCCACCCGAGAGGTGCGAAATTGCCCGCAAAAATTCTTATTTCGCCCATGTAAGGATTTGCCATAAAAGATTTTTTTATTTAAATTTTTATTTCCCCATGCGATGACATTGTAATTA
This sequence comes from Ferruginibacter sp., assembly GCA_040003235.1. Taxonomy (GTDB): domain Bacteria; phylum Bacteroidota; class Bacteroidia; order Chitinophagales; family Chitinophagaceae; genus Ferruginibacter. The sequence continues at coordinate 9,522 of JBDUCW010000019.1, forward strand.
ATTTACAATACATGCACTGCAGGTAAATTTTATTGATTGCTTGTTTAACGCTAAGGGTGTTTAATGGTCTGGGTGTAAGCAAATGTCGGTAGTTTTCTTTTTTTCGGATTGCCAACTGACGGATATAAAATTAAACTATCTTTTTAGAAAAGCAATTTTTATTAATTGTCTTTTTTATAAAAACTTTTATACCATTTCAAAACAGCTTCCGGGATGTATACCCAGTTGTTTTAAACGCACTGCCATTAAAAAACCCTCATCGATATAAATGATTCCCACCCGTATTGCCTGGTCATTGATTGTTGAAATGATGATGAATTCTTTTTCAAACGCAATAATGGTTCCCGCTGCTTTTGCTGTTTCCGGCAGGATACTTATTGTTTCTGCTTCCAGCAAACGTACAATATTACCATTGAGTTTTGTTACGGCGCCTTTATTCCATGGATTGCAGGCATTGATCAATGCAACGATAGTAGCTGCATCCATACTTTGCCAGTTGATGACAATATCTTTTGCGGATTGCTTTTTGTAATAAACAACTTTCGACAGGTCCTGCGGTCTTGACGGAACTGCAAGACCGAGGCTGATCATTTTCAGCAGATTTGCAACAAGCCTTGCAGCCACTGTAGCAAGTTTGGTATTGAGCAGGCCGCTGGTATCTTCTTTTTCCAGCCTTATCATTTCCTGCATTACTACAGGCCCGGTATCCATTCCTTCATCAACTTTATGAATGGTTACAGCTGCATGTAGCTCCCTGTTTTTTATCTGCTGAAATATGGGATCTGCACCACGATATGATGGTAGCGGGCCAGGATGAACATTAAAAAAACCGTTTGCCGGCATTGTAAAAACCTTCGCTGAAATTTTATACCCGAAGGTCATCACCAAACCAGCTGAAATATTGTATTGCTGTATCGCTTCCATTAACTGTTCGCTGCAATGTTCTTTATCAACCAGCAATAAAGGCACGCCCGCATCTTTCAGCAAAAATTCCAATTGCTCTGCTATTTCTTCTGATGACCGCGGAACGGCCACCACAGCCACCTGCTTAAAGAAAATCATTTCTCTCAAAACAGGCAAAGCAAAACGGCTGCTGCAAAGCAGTATTATTTTTATTTCATTCATGTTAAGATACAAAGTATATCTGGCCTGTTGCAGGACTACAATTGCTATTCACTAATAACACAGATAAGTATTCATCCAGCCGGAAATAATTCCTTCAGTTGGTTCGCCTGTAAATGCCAGCCATTCTTTTTCATACGTCTCTATTATTTCCGTTTTCATTTTAACTGCATTATTTTCTACAACACATTTTACAACCGGTGCCAAAAAATATTGTGTAGCCGGGTCCATTTTTAATTCGCCACGCGGACTATCCATTTTTATTTTTGACAACTGTTCTGTTATTGCAGCTCCATCATCAAAATTTTCATTGCTGTCATTATATACCTGTTGTAAGATCATCCCGGTCTCCCATCCCAGTAAAGAAAAAATACCGGCTTCTCTTTTTGTATGCTGCCGGTAAAAATCTGTAAACTTTTTATTCGCATCCGTTTCTGAAACCGGAAGCCATGGCATGTATCCCTCTATTGAAAAATGATATCCTTCCTTCAGATGCTCTATCGCTTTTGGTTCAAGCATCATCGGTGATACAAAAAATTTTAGTTCTGTTGCCCGTTCAAATTTATTCAGTTGCTGATATACCAGTAAAGCCGGAAGCGAATCACAGATACATAAAAGGTTGGTGGTCGTTTTATTGGCCAACAGAAAATCTTTCAATTCATTTATATGAAAATTTTCATCATAAGCCTGGTTGTTCACATAATTAAAACTGATGGTTCCTTTTTCTTTGATAAAACTTTTTATGATGGCTGTTCCGTGCAGGTAACCGCAATCGTAATAGGTGGTGAGCAACGCGGCTTCATTGTTTGTCTGCCTGCCGGCATCTTTTCCTGAAAGCCAACACAGGAAGGCATGTTGGAGTGTAAGATTCACAATATTCTTTTGCGGAATCCAGTTCAATGGATAATTGGCACCGGGATTAACAATCAGTATCAATTTGCCAGATGCAAAAAATAGTGGCGTTAAAATTCCCATTACGCGCTGATCTATATAGGCAATCAATACATCTACTGATTCTATGAGCAGCAGCTTCTCAGCTTTTTCATACACTTCTTTTTCCGCGCCACCAAAGCCAACACTTTCTGAAAAAAGACGAAACTCATTTGTGAGATTCTGTTCTTTTATAAAAGCTTTCAGCCCATCGAGAAAATCAAATGCAAGTTCGCTGTGCGTTTTGGATCGGGGATACAATATTCCAATGTTCATTAACAGCAGATAATTTTTTTCAAAAAAAAATATTTTATGAACCCTCTGTTGCTTTTTCCTTTTTTGCAGCGGACAGATTGCCGGAGTACTGCCACATTTTGTTTCAGCAGTTTTTGCTTAGAAGGTTATTACATCATAAGGTTAGTACGTGTTCAATCTGCCAAAGTAAAATACAAATCGTAACTAATTCAAATAATTTTATAGAAAAGATGTTCTTTTAATTGCCGGGCTTTGCAAAAGTTGTAAATTGTATGAGCAAACCAACCAATCACTCACCAATACTTATGTATATGAACAGCAGGAGAAAATTTTTATTGCAGGGCAGTCTGGCCACTACAGCAATTTTAGCGACAAAACCTTTTAAAACATTTGCAAAGCTTAATTCGTCATTTTCATTTACGGATAATAACAGTATCAGCTTATTGCATACTTACGGACTTGGCGTTACGGCTACAGTTTCACCGGCTGCATTTGAAAAAGCAATGAGTGTCATAGCTGAACTGAAAAAACAAAAAGCAGGTATACTGCTGTTTGATACAGGCAATAGTTTTACGGATGCCCGCATGAATGCGCTGTTGCAGCCGTTGGGTTATGATGCATTAATTCCAGGTGACCGCGATCTTGCATCTGGTCAGTTTTTACTTCCTGCGATAGCAAGTAATTACCTGGTGAATGACAGCAACTTAAAAAATATTCAGCCTTACAAGATCATTTATAAAAACGATATCCGCATCGGCATCATCAGCGCCTGCAGCAATACCGGCTCCGGTGCTGTTAGCTTTAAAGATCCTGCAAAAGAAATTACCGCACTTGCAACACATTTAAAAGAAGCAGAACATTGCGGTCTGGTGATCTGCTTATCCAACCTGGATCATCAGAATAAAAAACCGGTAGATGACCTTGCACTTGCACTGCAATCAAAAAATGTGGATGTTATTCTCGGTAGCCAGTCTGCACAAAGCAGCGGCAAACTACCTGCTATTGTCATCAATAAAATGAAACAGGAAGTCATTGTCAATAATGCAGGCTATGGTGATATTTTGCTCGGCCGGGTACAGATCAGTTTCGATGGAGATAATAAAAAGAATAAAATTGCCTTTTCAAATATTCCAATGGGCTCTGGCTATGGCAAGGCTGTACAAAGTTTTATGTAGTCTTTCATGCAGATCATTAAATACCTTCAGTTACCATTTTACTTTGACGTAAGCCGGTTGCAACAGGAAGTGAACCTGTTGATGGATGCGCACTGGCAAATGCATTACCAGACTTTGCAGTATGAAGGTTCCTGGGCTGCTATTCCGTTGCGCAGCATTGATGGAAAATCTGATCATATCATTGTTGCTCCGATTCCCGGAGCTGAATATAAGGACACAGAATTTTTAATCAGCAGTCCTTACCTCCAGGAAATATTATCCACTTTTAAATGTCCGCTGATGGCGGTTCGCCTGCTGAAACTTGATGCCGGCGCGATTATCAAAGAACACAAGGATGCAGAACTTTGTTTTGAAAAAGGAGAAATAAGAATTCATATTCCCGTGATCACGAATGAACAGGTTGAATTTTACCTGGACAAAGAAAGATTGTTTTTGAAAGAAGGTGAAAGCTGGTATATGAATTTTAACCTGCCGCACAATATTAATAATTACAGCGATCAGAACAGGATACATCTTGTGATTGATGCTGTAGTGAATGATTGGGTAAAAGAATTATTTAACCGAAATGACCTTCCCGTAAAAAAAGAAATACAGGAGCAGCAACCGCAATATGATGAAGCCACCAAAAAATTTATGATCGCAAGGTTCAGGGAAATGAATACGCCGGTTGCGCATGAGCTGGCGGATAAGTTAGAAAGAGAAATGTTTTGAGAATTGAGTGTCGAGTTTTTACAATATTCAATATATTTTCACACTGCGTGAAATACAACAGTCAACTGCAAAGTAATTGCAACAGCAAGACAGCACAACCATCCAAGCCACCAGTATATTTTAATACCAGCGTTTTTTACACTTAGTGCATACAACAAAATCATTACTGCAACGGCCAGTCCGAGTGAGCCGATAAAAAAATTATTGTCATTGATATTCCACAAAGAACTCATTACAGCATAAGGAAGCAGGATGATGGAACCGGCAAGGCAGGTGAAAGAAATATTTTTAATAAAATGCCATTTCTTTTCTTTTAAAAATAACAATGCGGCCATGATCTGCAATCCCCATTTGGCGCCGGCGATACTGCAGGATAATAATTTTTGTTGCAGACTCGTATACAAAGGGCTCGCCTGTATGAACCACCAGGTGATTGCTGTGGAAAGAAAAAAATAAAAAACGGCGATGGTTATTTTTTTATTCATGTTTGCTGCCACGGATTAATACTGAAATACATTTGCCACGGATGGCACTGATTTACACTGAATGTTTTTTGCCATCCCGATTCGTATCGGGACACGAATAATACATTTTCAGTTTTTGAGAAAATTATATTCTTCTTTAAAATTATTTTAAATTTTCGAACAACATGATTTCATTTGTGCTCATTGATTTCATTCGTGGCAGCTTCCGTGTATTCCGTGGCTAAATAACAATATTTACCATCCTGTTTTTTACAAAGATGATCTTCTTCGGCGCTTTACCTTCTAGCCATTTCTGCACTACTTCGTTTGCCAGTACGATCTTTTCCACTTCCGGTTGTTCAAGATCGGTAGCAATGCTGATATTGGTGCGCACTTTACCATTGATAGAAACCGGGTAATCTTTTTCAGATTCTATTAAATATTTTTCATTGAGTACAGGATAAGCTGCATCTAAAATGCTTCCATTGTTTCCTAAAGCAGACCATAATTCTTCACTGATATGCGGGGCATAAGGCGTGAGCAGGACCAGCAACTGTTCCAGCACTTCTTTTTTATTGCATTTAAGATCGGCGAGATCGTTCACAGCAACCATGAAGGCGCTCACTGCAGTGTTGTAGGCAAAGGTCTCCGTATCGTTCTCGATTTTTTTAATACTGCGATGCAGTACTTTTAATTCAGCGTCCGAAGCTTTTTCGTCACTCCATATTTTTCCTTTTAATTCATCAAAGAATAAACGCCATAATTTTTTTAAGAACCGGTGCACACCCTCAATACCCTTTGTATCCCAGGGTTTGCTGGCTTCTACAGGCCCGAGGAACATTTCATACATACGGAAAGTATCGGCACCGTAACGTTCTACAAGATCATCGGGATTATCTACATTGAATTTTGATTTGGACATTTTTTCAGACTCCTCTTTCACAAAAATGAATTCTCCATCAGTATCTTTTTCCCATTCAATTTCGTAGACAGGCATTTCAAATAATCCTTTCTCTATTTGCTGATCAAATATTTTTTTTGAAAGTCTTCCACTATTATCAACAAACTGGTGACCGTATTTAAGTCTGACCGAAGTGCTTAATGCATCTTCTTTTTTATAGGAAACAATTTTTTTCCCAGCTGCATTATCCAGCATCAAAAAATAACTTCTGCCCGTGATCATTCCCTGGTTCAGCAATTTCTTAAACGGCTCATCAAAACTGATAAGACCAAGATCAAATAAAACTTTCGTCCACATACGGCTGTACAATAAATGCCCGACCGCATGTTCAGTTCCGCCAACATAAAGATCTACCTGGCTCCAGTAATCAGAAGCTTTTCTATCACAAAATGTTTTGTCATTGTGCGGGTCCATATACCTTAAAAAATACCATGAAGATCCGGCATAGCCGGGCATTGTTGAGGTTTCACGTTTGACCTCACCCCTAACCCCTCTCCCAGGAAGAGGGGAATCAGACCATGCTGAGTGCAAGATCTTTTCTTCATTTAATTTTTCCGCGATTGTCTTCAGCACTTTTTGAATATCATTTTTCACCTCATCATTGCTAAAACGAATTATATTAAATTCATTTTCAACAAGCCATCGTTCTCTCGCTGCATCAAATTCTTTTTGTTCCGCCTCATTATGATATCCGCCATCTACTTCAATGATCAGATTTTTTTCCAGACAAATAAAATCAGGAATGTATCCGGCAACAGGATGTTGTCTTCTGAACTTAAATCCGTCTACTTTCCTGTTTCTTAGTTCCTGCCAAAGTATATCTTCTTCTTCCGTTAGGTGTTTCCTGTTCGCTTTTGCAAATAGAAAAGTATTTTTCCATTCTTTTTCAGAACTGGTAAAGTATCCAGGAATATTTTGGTCTTCGGCTCCCCTCTCGTTTGGAGAGGGGTCGGGGGTGAGGTCGGAGAGGGACGGGGTGAGGTTCACCCATTCGGTAATATTTGCCAAAGGACCTTCACCTTCAGGACCCGGTACATATTTTTCAACATGCGGCAATTCAAGTGGCAAATCTTTTTCATCCAAAGGATATGCAATACCGTCTTTCCAGATTATCGGGAATGGTTCGCCCCAATAGCGCTGCCTGCTGAAGCCTGCATCACGCATCCGGTAATTTACTTTTCGTTTGCCGATACCCATCTCTTCAAGCTTATCTATCGCAATGCCGATCGCATCCTTCATCAATAAACCATTCAGGAAACCGGAATTTTCCAGTACTGCATCTTTTGTTGCATTGGCTTCTTCACCTTTATAATGATCGCCGATGATATTCGTAATCGGAATATTAAAATGTTTCGCAAAAGTATAATCACGCTGATCACCACAGGGCACAGCCATGATGGCGCCGGTTCCATAACCTGCCAGCACATATTCTGCGATCCATACAGGAATTTTTCTTCCGTCAAAAGGATTGATTGCATACGCGCCGGTAAAGCAACCCGTCACCTGTTTTACTTCCGACATCCTTTCCCTTTCGCTTCTGCTCTTTACATAAGTAAGATATTTTTCTATTGCTTCTTTTTGATCAGCTGTTGTAATCTGTTCAACCAACTCATGCTCGGGCGCCAGCACCATAAAATCAACGCCAAAGATTGTATCAGGTCTTGTTGTATAAACAACAAGCTTGGAGTTATTGGCAGCAAGCTCAAAACTGATCTCCGCTCCCTGCGATTTACCGATCCAGTTCCGTTGCATCTCTTTCATACTTTCGCTGAATGCTACTTTTTCCAATCCTTCCAGCAAACGATCCGCATAAGCTGTTATTCTTAAATACCATTGGCGCATTTGTTTTTTTACAACAGGATGTCCCCCGCGTTCGCTTACGCCATTCACTACTTCATCATTTGCCAATACGGTTCCCAATGCTTCGCACCAGTTCACTTCACCATAAGAACTGAATGCAAGCCGGCGTTTCATCAGAATATCTTCCTGTTCTTTTTTGGAGAATGCTTTCCATTCATCTGCCGTAAAATGTTTACCCGGAACCGGATCCCCATTCCTGGGCATGGCGCCCTTTGTTTCATATTTATGTATGAGCTTTGAGATGGGCAATGCTTTCTTTTCTGTATTACAGAAATAACTATTGAAGAGTTGCAGAAATATCCACTGTGTCCATTTATAATAAGCAGGATCACTGGTCTTTACTTCCCGGCTCCAGTCGAAACTAAAAGCAATTTTATCTAGCTGGCTACGGAATGTAGCAATATTTTTTTCAGTGGTAACAGCGGGGTGCTGACCTGTTTCGAGTGCATATTGTTCAGCTGGCAAACCAAAACTATCGTACCCCATCGGATGCAGTACATTAAATCCTTTCAGCCTTTTAAATCTTGCATAAATGTCACTGGCAATATAACCCAGCGGATGACCCACATGCAATCCTGTACCACTCGGGTAAGGAAACATATCGAGTACATAATATTTTGGTTTTGCGGTATCGTTTGATACTTTATAAGCATTGGTCTCCTTCCAGCGCTGTTGCCATTTGTCTTCTATTGATCTGAAATTATACTCCATGATGAATTCTTGATACCGGATTCTGGATACTGGATACTGAATGATTGGATCATGTATCCGGCATAAGGTACCAGTTCCGCAAAAATAATGAAAGCACATCAAACAGCATTCTGCCAAGGTTCCGTTAAAGTAGTAACTAAAAAATACGTTTCACAAAAGCAAAAACGTTATTTTTGCCGCACCCCATTAAATAATTTTTCTTATGGCACAATTTGGAAAATCGGCCTCATCAAAAAGAAGCAAACCCTCTTATTTATATGCGATCATCGGCATGTCGGTCATACTCTTCCTGTTTGGGATCATGGGCTGGCTTTTTTTAAACCTGCGCAAGACCAAAGATGTGGTGAAAGAAAAACTTCAGATCCATGCATGGATCAACCGGCTTCCGAACAAAAAACAGGTGGACAGCATGCATCAGTATCTGCTTTCATTGCCTTATACAAAAGATGTGCAATATGTGACCAAGGAAATGGCTGCCAAGATCTGGAATGAGAACAATGATTCTGCCTGGAAAAAAATTCTTGATAACAATCCCCTGCCGGAAAGTATTGACTTTTATGTGAAGTCTGAATACGTGAATAAAGACAGTCTTACCAAACTCAATCAAACCCTTGCTGCCAATTTCAGTGAGGCATTATCAGAATTTCAATATCCTACGGAAGCAGTTACGGTAGTGAATTCAAAATATGTGAAGATTGCACTGGGCGCCATTATCGGGCTGATACTTTTACTGGCTGCGATTGTGATTATTTCCATTGATAATACGATAAGACTGGCCATGTACAGCAATCGTTTTTTAATAAAGACCATGCAGATGGTGGGCGCTACGCGATTTTTTATTGCGCGGCCGCTTGATATGCGGGCCGTTATCAACGGATTTATTTCTGCGTTGATTGCACTGGCGGGAATTTATGGAGTGGTATTTTTAATTGAAAGTTATATTCCCGATTTCAGAATACTCCGGGATTCTTCAACTGTGATCATCATTACCGGCTCCATATTATTTTTAGGTATTGCCATCTCATTACTGAGCACGCACCGCTCAATATTGAAATACCTGAAGATGAAGCTGGATGACCTTTACTAATGGATAATGGATAATTGATAGTGGTTAAACCACCGTTCGGTTTTAATAAGCAATTGTTAACAGTAGCAGCCCCCGAAAATTATCAATTATCAATTATCAATTATCAATTCAGAATATTTATATTGCAGCCCTAATAAGCAAGTATGAGCACTAATAAAAAAGAAACGGTCCCTCAGAATAATTTATTCGGAAAAGAAAACTATATGTGGATGCTGGGTGGTCTTATCATTATGGTCATTGGATTTTTTTTAATGGCTGGCGGCAAAAGTTCCAATACTGCTGTATTCAATGATAAGGACGTTTATAGTTTTACCCGCATTACACTGGCGCCCATTTTAATTGTTGCCGGGTTGGTAATAGAAATTTTTGCCATCATCAGGAAACCCAAATCATAAGATCGAAAGTATTAAGTTATACGTTATAAGTAGCGCTCATCATAAGTTTACTTTAATAAAAAAATATAATGCGGTTTAAAAGTTTGAGCAATTGATTCAAATTTTTAAACCGCTTCTTCTTTACCAAACCAGCGTCACATGACAACCGCACAAAATATCATCATCAGTATTGTAGAAGGGCTGACAGAATTTTTACCGATCTCTTCTACGGGCCATATGATCCTTACAGAAAAATTTCTTGGTATTACCGAAACCGATTTCATTAAAGTTTTTACGGTAGCAATACAGCTGGGGGCCATTCTCGCCGTGGTGGTGTTATACTGGAAAAAATTCTTTGATTTTAAAAGATGGCAGTTTTATATCAAACTGGGTGTTGCAGTAATTCCTGCCCTGATACTGGGTTTTCTTTTTTCAAAAAAAATTGATCTGCTACTGGAAAGCGCTACCACCGTGGCTATTGCAATGCTCGCCGGCGGTTGCATACTTTTATTTATCGACAATGCTTTTAAACGTCCGGTTATTACAGATGAAAAACAGGTTTCGTACAGCAAAGGATTTATCATCGGTATATGGCAATGCCTTGCTATGATCCCGGGCGTAAGCCGCAGTGCCGCTTCCATCATTGGAGGTATGCAGCAAAAACTTACGAGAAGCGCTGCTGCTGAATTTTCTTTTTTTCTTGCTGTGCCTACCATGCTGGCAGCTACCGGTTATAAATTGTACAAGCATATTAAAGAACATGGAAATTTTTCATCCGAAGAAATTAAACAGCTTGCGATCGGTAACATTGTAGCTTTTATTGTAGCCATGATCGCCATTAAATTTTTTATCAGCTTTTTAAAAAAATACGGTTTCAGGATCTGGGGCGTATACCGGATCATTGTGGGTATTATCATGCTGATACTGATTTATCAGGGATTGCTTAAATAACTAATTACTCCTGTGGCTGTCCGTCCCGTTGTCAACAAAAATTTTAGATCACATTAAAATTGTAATCATGAAACTTTTGCGCTTCATTATTTTTTTTTCGTTGATCATTACTGTTCCCACTTCCTGCAATAATTACGGCAAAAAATTAAGCAGGGGAAGAATTGTACTTTTTTATAAAAACGGCGTCAGCGATGAGCAGGCAAAAATAACGATGGAATTACTGAGTAGTTTAGACAGTCTGCAGGCAGATACCAAAAAAGATATCCGCAGGTTTCAGCTGATCAAAAAAAATGATACCTTCTGTTTTCGCAAAGCAACAGAAAAAATAAAAGCTGATACAGCCAACATCGAAAATTTTATTGATATCGGAAATTTCATTTCCAGCGGTGTCTTTGACGGTGCGCCTGTTAATATAGAACTTACGAATGACGAATTTGAAACACTCAGATCCATTCCTTACAAAAAGACAGAGCTGGAAAAACTCACCGATCCTGCCGATATCCATTGATCTCCTTTCCTAACCGGGTAAAATACCTTCCTTTTATCATTTCAGCACAGCAGGAAGTGAATTCAGAACATTTCCGCTGTTGACCGAACGTCTTTTTAAAAATAAAATTTAATATTATTAGTGAATGAACTGCTGTGTTGTACCGGCCTGATCACTTACCAATAAAATTAAAACCAATGATGAAATTTATCAAAACCCTGCCTGCTATTTTTGCTTTACTGCTCACTGTACTTTGTGGCTGCTCCGACAAACTCGGCAAAGAATACAAAGTTGATTCCGAACACAGCGTTTATTACCAGGGCGAAGGACTGGATGAGTATAGTGCACAGAAACTGGGCGACTATCTCAAGAAACAATATTTTGTGAATGGCCAGAAAGCAGTAGTGCAGATCGCCAAAACAAAAAATACCAGGGATACGATCTACGTAAATTTTGTAATAGATAAATCTAAACTGACCAACCAGGTTGAACAGGGCTTTATAAGCTTTGGCAAAAATATTTCCAGTGAAGTATTCAGCAATGCCCCATTGAACATACGACTGATGGATGAGAAATTCAATGAGGTAAAAAATCTCGGATCTACTGCCGGCAATAATATGATGACGAACAACAACCAGAATAACAATGGCAATTTCCATGACCTGAACAATCCTAACAATAATAACACAACCGACAATACAAATAATAACAGCAACAATTCGAACAGTAACCCGAATTACAATAACAACAATAATAACAGCAGCAACAGCAATTACCCCGCAAATAATTCAAACAGTAACAATAATTCAAACAGCAACCCGAATTACAACAGCAATAACAGTAATCCTTCCGTCCCTTCTCCGCAAAATGATGAGGATGTTGATTATACCAAAAACAGTATGCCGCCTTATTATAAGCAAATCAACAGCAGCAAGCTTTATTATAACCAGGGTGCCGCACAAATGTTGCCGCAGATACAGGAATACCTGGAGACGGCTGGATTTTTTAAACCCGGCGTATCATATAATATTGTTTTCCTTGGAAGAAATAATGAATACCTGTTAAAACTTCCTTTCACCGAATCGGTACTTGCTGATAAGACCATGATGAATAATGTAAGCCTCATGCGTGAAGAGATGGAGAAAAAATTTTTCAGTCATGCAGACTTCGGTATTTATGCCTGCGATCTTAATTTTAATCGTGTTTATGCTTACGGTGCAAACTAATATGTCATTGATGTAATGACAAGCAAAAAAAATTCCCTGGAAACTATTCCTGAACATACTGAACGCCGTTGCCCCTGTTGTTTTCAGCAGGGCGACGGTAATTTTTGTCAGCATTGCTCGGAAGACATGGATCCAAAGCGTGTGAGTTTGCCATTCATTTTAAAAAGTATCCCCGATATTTTTTTTGATATAGAGCATGGTCTTTTTTACAGTATAAAAATGCTGTTGCTGAAACCCGGCGAAACCGTACGGCGTTATATGGGCGGTGACCGGCAACGGCACTACAAACCTTTAAAATTTGTTTTGTTCCTTGGCGGGCTTTACGCTTTTCTTTTTGTCAATTTCAATATTCATGGTAGTTCGACCGGCATTTATGAAAGCATGATGAGGAGCAATGGCAACAGTCCTGAGACCGGGCAACATATGGACCAGTTTGCAGAACAATGGAACTCTGTTCTGTTGCTGATTCAGTTTCCGGTCATTGCATTATTTACCTGGATACTTTTCCGAAAAAGAAAATATTATTACGCTGAACATTTATTGGCCAATGCTTTTTTTATTGGCGAAGTTTCTTTGTATAATATCATTCTTTTCCCGGTCATTTACCTGCTTAATGGTACTGTCTGGGTAGACCGCATCAATGTTTTTTACGGCCTCTGGATATTGTTTTATTATACCTATGCTTTTTACGATTGGCTATATCTCAAAAAAACTGCCCGTGGATTTTTCATCAGTCTCGGACTGGTGATCTGTCTCGTTCTTTTTATAGCCTTGCTCTCGTTGATATTGGTGCCGGTACTGTTTATCATTAAAATAAAGATCACCGGCTCGGCCTGATATGCGTTCGGTAAAATGATTTGTTGTATTTTCATTACTTATTTTATCGCAACATGCAAACTGCTTCAAAAAAAATTATCAATGGCTGGGCCATGTACGACTGGGCCAATTCCGTGTACAACCTCGTTATTACTTCCACTATTTTTCCTGCTTATTATGAAGCAGTTACCAAAGAAAAAACGGATGCTGCAGGAAATGATTATGTACATTTTCTCGGAAGGGATTTTGTAAACACTTCTTTATACAATTATACACTGGCTGTTGCCTTTTTGATTGTAGCGGTCACTTCTCCGATCCTTTCTTCCATTGCTGATTATAAAGGCAATAAAAAAAGTTTCATGAATTTTTTTCTAACGATGGGAAGCATTGCATGCTGCACACTTTTCTTTTTTACAAAGGATGGTGCACTTTCGATTGGAATTATTTCTATGATCGTTGCATGTGTTGGTTTCTGGGGAAGCCTGGTTTTCTATAATTCTTTTCTGCCCGAAATTGCCGCACCCGAAGATCGCGACCGTGTAAGTGCAAAAGGTTTTGCAATGGGTTATATCGGAAGCGTTATCCTGCAGATCATCTGCTTTTTATTTGTAATGAAACCGGAATGGTTCGGCATGCACGACGATTTTTTACCTGCCCGCATTTCTTTTTTACTGGTGGGCTTATGGTGGTATGGCTTCGGACAATTATCGCTAAGTAAACTGCCGCCAAGTATTGCTGCCGGTGAAAAAAATCAGCGCAATATTTTAACCAATGGTTATAAAGAACTGGGTAAAGTATGGAAACAACTGATGCAGCTGCCCGTTTTAAAAAGATATTTATTTGCTTTCTTTTTTTACAATATGGGTGTGCAGACTGTAATGCTTGCCGCAACATTATATGGCAAAAGTGAATTGCAGATCCCTACTCAGAACCTGATCATTGCAATTCTGCTGATACAGATCATTGCAATTCCTGGCGCTTATGCCATTTCAAAATTATCTGCAAGAATCGGAAATTTTCAATCCTTGATGTTGTGTGTTGTCATCTGGATCTTCATCTGCATTGCCGCCTATTTTATTCCTGCAAAAGGAATTTATCAATTCTATGCACTTGCAACAGTTGTTGGTTTTGTAATGGGCGGTATTCAATCTTTAAGCAGGAGCACTTACAGCAAACTGATGCCCGAAACAAAAGATACCACTTCTTTCTTCAGCTTTTTTGATGTTACAGAAAAAATAGCCATCGTCATCGGCATGTTCAGTTTTGGTTATATCACAGAAATGACCGGATCGCAACGCAGTTCTGTTCTTGCGCTGATGATCTTTTTTATTGCCGGACTAATCGGGTTATTTTTGGCACTCAACAAACAAAAAAAACTGGCAGTCCTGTAAAATTATTTTATGCAGCTATATACCATCAACACAGGAAATTTTAAACTGGATGGCGGTGCCATGTTTGGCGTGGTTCCAAAATCGATGTGGAATAAATTAAATCCCGCCGACGAAAATAATATGTGCAGCTGGGCTATGCGCTGTTTATTGATTGAAGACAATGGAAAGCTGATACTCATTGATAATGGCATGGGCGATAAACAGGATGCCAAATTCTTCGGGCATTATTTTTTGCATGGCGATGATACACTCGATAAATCTTTGGCGCAGCATGGCTTCAGCAAAGAGGATATTACAGATGTTTTTTTAACGCATCTACATTTTGATCATTGCGGTGGAAGTATTGCCAGGCAAGGCGATCAACTGGTTCCTGCTTTTAAGAATGCGACTTACTGGAGCAATGAACGCCACTGGAAATGGGCCACCGAACCAAACGACCGGGAAAAAGCAAGCTTCTTGAAAGAAAATATTTTACCCATACAGCAAAGCGGGCAATTAAAATTTATCAACGCGTCAGAACAGGGATCAACGGATGCTTCGCAGATACTTGACGGTTTAAAAGTTTATTTTGCCTTCGGCCATACAGATGCGATGATGCTGCCCATGATCAACTATAAAGGCAGAACAATTGTTTTTATGGCTGATCTTCTGCCCGCAGTAGCACATATTCCATTGCCTTATGTGATGGCTTATGATATGTTTCCACTGACCACCCTGCATGAAAAAAGATCTTTCCTTTCGGAAGCCCTTGAAAAAGATTATACACTTTTTTTTGAACATGATCCGCTGATCGAATGTTGTACTTTACAACAGACAGATAAAGGTATCAGGTGTAAAGATATTTTTAGATTGAGTGAGCTTGGTTAAAGTAAAGATGACAGAAAGAAAATGATCATCAATCTTCTTCTTTTCAAACAATATGACCATAAAACAATGCAACACTGCATTAAATTTAAATAACCTTAAACGTCTTAAATCTTAAACGTTTTGAACCTTGTATTTTTATGCAGACAGATTTTTTAGTTATCGGAAGCGGCATTGCAGGATTGACCTATGCATTAAAAACAGCACAGGCATGTCCCGGTAAATCAGTTACCATTCTTACTAAAACTCAAAGTGACGAGACCAATACAAAGTATGCCCAGGGCGGCATTGCAGGCGTAATGGATTTTGATAAAGACAGTTTTGATAAACATATTGAAGATACTTTGATCGCAGGTGATGGATTGTGCAACCGTCATGTAGTGGAAATCGTTGTAAAGGAAGGCCGCGAACGCATCAATGAGATCATTGAATGGGGCGCCATGTTTGATAAAGATCCCGATGGCGATTTTAAACTCGGTAAAGAGGGTGGTCACAGTGAATTCAGAATATTGCATCACAAAGATGTTACAGGAAAAGAAATGGAAAGAGCATTACTCGAAGCCATTAAAAAACAACCCAACATCAAAGTCATTAATTATTGTTTTGTACTCGACCTCATTACACAGCATCACCTCGGCTATCTCGTTACCAAGGCTGCAACCGATGTTGAATGTTACGGCGTTTACGTTTTAAATCTCGGAAATAATAAAATTGAGACCATCCTCGCAGGTATAACATTACTCGCAACCGGTGGTAACGGCCAGGTATATCGCACCACTACCAATCCTTCCATTGCAACGGGCGATGGTGTGGCGATGGTATACCGCGCCAAAGGCCGCATTGAAAATATGGAATTCATTCAGTTCCATCCAACAGCATTATTTGAGGCTGGTGTAAGAGGACAGAGTTTTTTAATAACGGAAGCGGTCAGGGGCGATGGCGGTATTCTGCGCAATGCGAATGGCGAAGCCTTTATGGAAAGATATGATCCACGCAAAGATCTTGCCCCGAGAGATATTGTTGCAAGAGCCATCGATAACGAAATGAAAGTAAGCGGTACCGAAAACGTTTATCTTGATTGCCGGCATTTTACCAAAGAACAATTCATTGAGCATTTTCCGAACATTTATGAAAAATGTTTGTCCATCGGTATTGACATTACCAAACACATGATACCCGTTGCACCGGCTGCGCATTACAGTTGTGGTGGTATCAAGACAGATGAACATGGAAGAACTTCCATTAAAAATCTTTACGCAGCCGGAGAGTGCGCCAGTACTGGTTTGCATGGTGCAAACCGTCTTGCCAGTAATTCATTACTCGAAGCCATGGTATTTGCCCACCGGAGTTTTGAAGATGCAGTGAAACACATCCATGAGATTTTATTCAAAGAAAATATTCCTGACTGGAATACGGCCGGCACAACACAGCCAAAGGAAATGATTCTGATTACTCAAAGTCTGAAAGAAATGAAACTGTTGATGAGTGATTATGTCGGTATCGTACGAAATAATGAACGTTTAAAGCGTGCAATGAAACGTCTCGATCTGTTATGGGAGGAAACAGAAACGCTGTACCAGAAAACAGAAGTGTCACCACAACTTTGCGAACTGCGTAACATGATCACCGTTAGTTACCTGATTGTAAAAAGCGCCCAGTTCCGTCACGAAAGCCGCGGCCTCCATTATACAACGGATTACCCGGTGCACAGCGAACTGATACAAAATACCATTCTTTAATAAGAAATAAAGAATAACAAATAAGGAAGTTGTAAAGTATGATACGCTGCAACTTTCTTATTTCTTATTTTATGTTCCTTATTTCTTATTTTTTAAGAGGCTTAGATGTTTTACCGCTTAAATGATGTTCTGTGGGAAGGCTCATCGTATTCATCATTTTATCATACCTCACTTTCTTATTTATTATTTATTATTTCTTCAGACTTTTAAAACTTTGTGTCGCTGCGATTGTTGGTATCCAATAACTTTGCAACACAATCGGCCTCATGTATTATATAGCTTTTGGTTTCTTCTATCTTTTTTCGCTATTACCTTTCCGCGTGCTGTATTGGTTCAGCGACTGCATGGCATTTTTATTATATTATGTTTTTCATTACCGTAAAGATGTAGTCTTCAGTAATCTTGCCGCTGCTTTCCCCGAAAAAACAGCAGCTGAAAGAAAAAAGATCGCCAAAAAATTTTACCGAAATTTCAGTGACAATTGGCTGGAGACAATAAAAATGCTCAGCATCTCTGAAAAAAATATCGGCAAACGTATTACTACCGACCTTGATGTGCTCCAGGAAATTTATGCCTCTGGCCGTTGCTGCGACATATTACTGGGCCACCAGTTTAACTGGGAATGGTGCAATGCATGCATTCCTGTCCGCGTACCTTTTCGTGTTCTCGTGGCATATTCACCCATCAATAATAAGATCATCGATCGTTTATTTCTTCATCTGCGGCAGCGCTTCGGTTGCATTCTGCTTCCGTTCAACGATATGCGCCGGGCCATGCTGCCTCACCGCAACAGTCAGTACCTGCTTGGCCTGGTGGCAGATCAGAATCCTGCAAGTCCGGATAAAAGTTACTGGATTAATTTTTTAGGAATGGCTACTCCGTTTTTAAAAGGCCCGGAAAAAGGCGCCCGTATCGGAAATATTCCCGCCGCTTATATGTCCTTTCATAAAATAAAACGCGGGCACTATCAATTAACAGCATCCTTACTTTTTAAAAATCCTGCTGATACAGTTGAAGGTGAACTCACCAGAAAATATGTATCGCTGCTGGAAGAAAATATCCGGAAATATCCTGAATCATATTTATGGAGCCACAGAAGATGGAAACATTTGTGGAAAGAAGAATATAAAAAATTATGGATCGATTTGGAACCGCTACCATTAGTCACTGATAGTAGTGAAGTAGTTTAATTGTTTTATTGTTGCATGGCTTAATTGTTATTGAATTTCAAAGTAGCAGATTCCTTTTAACAATGCAGCCACAGAAATACACTAAGTTTAATTGTTTCATGGTTAAATTGTTTTGAATCTCAAAGTAGCAGGTTCCTTTCAACAATGCAGCAACATAACAATACAACAATAAGCCATTTATCTAATTGAAATAGGCTGCCTCACACAAAAAAATGTATCTTCCACACTTTACCATTGTCTGCATTTTAAATTACCAGGATGTATTACATTATTTACCCGATTCTATACCTGTTCTCATTACTGCCATTTTTTATTTTATACCGCATCAGTGATTTGGCCGCATTTTTTTTGCGCCGTGTGGTTAAGTACAGAAGGTTTATAGTACTGGGCAATCTCGCCATTGCATTTCCTGAAAAAACAGAAGCGGAAAGAAAACAGATCGCTAAAAAATTCTATCAGTATTTCGCAGATACATTTATTGAAAGTATCAAGCTGCTTTCTCTTTCAAAAAAACAACTGATAAAGCGCAGCACTGCTGAGTTTGATCTGTTGAATGAATACCTTGCCAAAGGCTGCAGCCTGAACCTGGTGGGTGGACATCAGTTTAACTGGGAATTCATTAATCTATTATGCTCATTGGAAATGTCCACTCCGTTTGTAGGCATCTATATGCCTGTCAGCAATAAGGCATTGAATAAAATATTTATTAACCTGCGCAAACGTTATGGCACCGTTTTAATAAGTGCCACTGAATACAAGAACGTATCGCATGATGTTTTCAACAGGCAATATATGTTCGGACTAGCTGCCGATCAGAACCCGGGAGATCCCTCCAATGCATACTGGATAAAATTTTTTGGAAGACCTACGCCTTTTGTAACAGGTCCGGAAAAAGGAGCCATTAAAAATAATGTCGCTGTGATCTATGTTGCTTTTAAAAAAGTTAAACGCGGATACTATCATTTTGAAACCAGCCTGATCGCAGAACACAGTGCAGGAACAAAAGTTGGTGAACTCACCATGAAATACCGCGACAAACTTGAGCAGACCATCCGGCAGGATCCGGCCAATTATTTATGGAGCCACCGGCGTTTTAAATTCGATTGGAAACCGGAGTATGGCGAGATCCTTGGCTGATTCAAAAACTATTGCCTGATAAATTGTTTCACTTCTTTTCTGTCTGAATAAATAATCTCCAGTTGGTAAGTTCCCTGCTGAAGCCCTGTCACGTTCATAGAGGTTGAAATAACGGTGCCGTTCAGCTGAATTTTCTGTTCCTGTAAAACACGGCCGGCAATATCCAGTATGCGAAGAATTGCTTTTTCTTTCGACGGAGATGCGATCTGTACCTGCAGTTCCTTGTTAACCGGATTTGGAAAAATACTGAGCCCGGTATTCTTGTCGTCCATTTTAACAGCAACAATTTTACTGTAAGAATATTTTCCATCGAGGTCAAGCATTTTAATCCTGTAAAAATTTGTTCCGTACAATGGTGATGGATCTGTTGCGGTATAACTGTGTAACACATTACTGTTACCCGCAGCCGCTACTTCCTTCAAAAAATAAAAATGAGTTCCGTCGCTACTTTTTTCAATAATGAAATGCGATGTATTTTGTTCCTGCGATGTTTGCCAGTTCAGTTTGATATTGCCATTATTTTTTTCCGCTGTAAAATCTGAAAGTGATAATGGCAATACGGTTTGTCCATTTAAACTTGTGAGGTTAACCTGTGGTGAGCCGGGTACACAATAACAGGCCGCCGAAAAACCCCAATATACAGAAGTACCTAAAAGGCCCACCAGGTCAATGTTATTTGACTTGATAAGATTATTATTATAATAAGTTTCCAATGTATTCGTGCTCTTTGTCCACTTGATACGGTAGGGTTCAAATGTGTAATAATTAATAGTGCCAAGTGCTGAATAAGGAGAAAAATAATTTCCAAAATTACAGGCCGAATTATTTTTCCAGTAAGAAACGTGGTTGATATCACTGATCGGTTCATAACTCTGGTTCTGGCCTGCGCCACAAAAACTCCCGCGCATATCAAATTCCACCACAAAATCCGTATTGATACTTCCTGTAGCGAAGTTGTGAACATTGTCAGCACCGCTATTATATGTCGGATAAGAAGAAGTAGGTTGTGATCCGGGGAAGAAAACAAAGGCCAGTCCATCATTATAGATACTTCCCATATAAACAGAAAATACGAGATCGAAATTGCTATTCAGATTAACGGGCGTGGTATTGAAGAACCTTCCTGAATAAGGATCCTGGCTGACAGAATTTAAATTGAAAGTATTTGCATACTGCGTACAATTGCCCTGCGTTACATATTGTGCGTTACTGATAAACGGGAAAATAAAAAGTACAATGAATAATTTTTTCATGCTGAAATTTTTTAAAAAATAAATTGGAGGTGCCAACGCGGTTGTGGAAAATTTCAGCAGGAGATTGGAAATTTACGAATGGTGAAGATCGAATACGCTGTGTAGCGAAGCAACAGGAAAAGGAATAATAAAAAAGGGATATTTCCTGACGGCAGATCAGGCTTTGTGATGTATATCGTTCAAAAACCAGTTGACTGCTTCTGTACGGTTACGCACATTGAGCTTTTTATAAATATTCTTGGTATGTTTCTTTACGGTTTCTATAGAAATATGTTTACTGTTTGCTATTTCTTTATAAAGTAATCCCTTTGAAAGCGCTTCCATGATTTCTGTTTCCCGTTTTGTAAGTGTTGAGCTTTTCGCCGTTTCTTTCATTCCTTTAATTATTTAAAAGTATCTGATAAATGATTGTCAAAAAATACCCCTTTTGTGTACCAGGGTCTATTCAGATATTCATTTTCAGGAATCAAATTTTCATGAAAAAAAATACAAGAAAAAAAAGGAAAAAGAATGGAATGTAACAGGGAAATTCCTGCTATAACTGCCGATCTAATGATGGATAATCAGCACAGATAAAATGTAGAGTTACAATATTGGAAAGCAGTTCATGCAGCTTTAATTTTTTACAGAGAAAATTTTATTCCTGTTTAGTCAGTCAAAACGGAATGATATTGACTGCATTTTATTGCTTGATGATTTTCTGGGTCATTATATTGATATCAGCGCCATTATAGAGCTTCAGAATGTAAACCCCTTTTTCAAAAATGCGCATGTCAACAGAAAAGTCATCTGTTGTCCGGGTTCCTTTGGTAACAAATTTTCCGGTAATATCATACAAAATATAAGTAATAGGTTTGGAGATATTGCGTTTACCCTGCACATAAAGTACATCGCCTACCGGGTTCGGAAATATTTTAAAATCGTTCCGGCTGATCAATGGATTGATTGGATCACTGCCCAGCTCCAGTAAAGAGCCTGAATAGGTAAACTCCAGTATGGTACCGGCATACGAAGGCATACTGGATGGAGGTATTCCGGCCGTAGGACCTGAAGTAACGTAACCACTGTCAGTTGCAACATATATTGTTACACCATCCGGATTAAGAGCGAGATCTCTGAAGCGATTGTTGGTTCCTTTAAAATATTCTACAGGTGTTCCGGTAACGCCGTTACCATTTGCATTCAGTTTGATGCGGATGATCCTGCCGTTTTTTAATGTTGGTATCAATACAGAATTTTTCCAATTAGGTATCTGATCCGCCATATTACTGTTACCATAAAAATCAATACCGGATGGTGCTACAGTCGTCCAGTTGGTACTGCTGCCTTCCGGGTCTGTTGCCGGTGAAGGATCTGTTGTGCCGAATGTACTAAGGGGTTGTTTGATATTATATGTAGTGCAGGCATTCTGTTCTGTTGTGGGGCCGGATGCACCTGGCATCCATGGTCCATTACTGATGCCATTCATATTGCCATCACACATACCATTTACAAATGGATGTCCATAATTACGTCCTCTTGATATAACATTAAACTCATCATCTGTTTGCGGGCCATGCTCACTCGCATATAAAGAATCGCCACTGTTGATCTTGCCCCAGATCAGGCCCTGCACATTACGGTGACCATAAGAATATACCGCACTTCTTTTTCCGTTCACTGAATTAAAATAAATATTGCTGTTCGGTATCCATCTGTTGAAAGGATCGCTTGCATCAATAGCATCATTGTCTTCAACGGTGTTGAAGCGTAGAATTTTTCCCTGGTAAAAATCTAAATTCTGTGCACGGTTGGTGCGTAATTTATTTGCAAACTGGCCTGCGCCCATATCGCCGATGGAATAATATAATAGCGTATCAGGACCAATCACCAATCTTCCTGAATTGTGATCACTGCTCCCCGGTAATGTATCAATGATTGTTTTGGGTGAACCCAGTGTTTTGGTCACGAGATCGTAAGTATATCTTTCAATTTTTGTTGTGAAAAATTCGCCACCATTGGTAGTCGCTGAAGTACTGTCCCACCGGTAAATGTAAGAAACATAGATATAAGGCATTCCGGTCAGTAACCGCGGATGTATTGCCAGTCCCTGTAATCCGCCCTGCGGCCACGGGTGATTGTTAGCGCCCACTTTTGCATAAGTACCTGGAGACGGATTTGTTCCGCTGGTAACAATATTTCTTACAAAATTTTTATTTGCATTCAGATCGAGAATGGTACGCTTGCCGCCATTGACTGTACTTATTTTTACAATCTTATAAGATCTGGCTTCTGTAACCCACAAAGAATCATCAGGACCATATACCACTTCCCATGGATAACCGAGATTGCTTGCGAGCACTTTATAACTAAATGAATTGGATGAGTCAGATGGCGTAACCTGGGCCTTCATACATGGAGAAAAACTCAGTACAAAAAATACAAGGAGGTAACCTTTTCTCATGGGGATATATTTAGATTATTCATAGTCAGTATAACAAAAAAATCATAGCTGCTATGTTGGCTTAACGAAAAAGTATTTCGTAAAGTATCTCCGCTTATTTAAAAAAATAAGATTTCTTAAAACCCGTGACAATATAACTTAGTACTTGTACGTTGAGGGTAGGTTAATCTACCTGAATTGATTTTTTAAAATGCGTAATACTCTTTCCTGTAAAGGATTTTTTACTATTTCAGCATAAAATTTGTCGGTACAATTTCATCAGAAAAGAAAGCTTTGCACAATTAGTATGGACATTAGCGGTAGTTATTCAGGTCATGCAATAACATAATCTTTTTTCCGTTGTTTTAAAAGAACAGTCTTACCAACTGCACTGAAACCTCCTTATAAATTCGTGTTGAAAACCACCTGAATTTATTTTACCCTCTAACTAAACCTATGACAGTTAATTACTGCAATCTCTGGGATTGCCTGCAATGCTGTATAAAAATAATATATGCTTAGTACAAGAAATAATAATCCAGTGTTTACCTCTAAACTCCAATTCTATGAAGAAATGTTTACGCGATGTTTTAAGAAGATCACCGGCATTCCTTATTCTGCTCTTCATTAGCAGCAGGCTTTTTTCACAGATAACCTATACCAATTTATACACTACTGCACGAACGTTTGTAAATATTTCCAAACCTTCAGGTGGCGTTTTTGATCCGGGTGATACCATTGAAGTAAGATATACGATCCTCGTAAATCAAAGCCTGCAACCGGTTGGCGGAAGCGGTGCTGCGCAGATAAGAAATATTTTAAAAACTGCCCAGATCATCGATACACTTCCATTCAATGTTATTTATATCAACAGTTCCTTAAGAATATTAACCAACGAAGGAATTTTATACAAAGGTTTTTTTACAGAGAATACAGATGCAGACCAGGGAGAATATACCGTGACCGGTCCCAATAAAATTGTTTCCATAAAAGCAAGACCCATCGGGCTTACAACAGACACATTGCATGGCGGTACCTGGAAATGGACCGGAGCTGTGTGGCAGTATAACAACAATGCAACACCACCCCGCTTTTCCAATAACTCATTTGGAATGATCACCTATCGTGTCAGGATCAATGCTGCATATAACCAGTTCATCACCTTTAATAAAGCTTCCTTATGGTTCCGCGGAATTGCAGACGCGGTACCGCTATCTAAATTTAAATTTCCACAAAGTGTGATCGCCGTTTTTCAAAGTCCGGGCCTTTGCAGTAACGGACTTGCCTTAAGTAATGTATTTGAAACCAATGGTACTTTCGGTAACGGTAAGCCGCAGAACAGGGTAACGTCATCGCCCATTGTTCCGACAGGTGCTATCGGTTATACATTTGTACCGGCCAGTGCCAATCAACCCAATGACGGTTTTTACAGCATTGTCAATAATACAAGCGAAGCCGGATCGAAAGACACGACCAAGAACGGACTATTTTATGCTCCGAAGATATTTGACCTCTTTGATATTTTCGGTGATCATACAGGTGCCCCAAACCAACTGAGAGGAAATCCACCAGTTGACACTGCAGTTGCAGCACCTGGCGGAGGTTATCTCTTATTGGTAAATGCCAGTTATGCTACCAATGCCGCCATCACACAGGTAATCAATAATGTTTGCAAAAACACTTACTATGAATTCAGTGCGTGGTTCAGAAATATTTGTCCACGCTGTGCGGGTGATTCTCTTGGCAACAGCAGTACTACTTACGCTGCGGGATGGCCGCCCAATCCGGCCTATGCATCGTATGCAGGTAACGACAGTGCCGGAGTAAAACCAAACCTGGCTTTTGAAATAAATGATACAACCTATTATACATCCGGTAACCTGGGCTATGATAAAACACAAACAACGCCCTGGAAAAAAAGAGGTTTTCTTTTCCTGAATAATTTAGACAGTTTTAAAATTACGATCCGTAATAATTCTCCGGGCGGTGGCGGTAACGACTGGGTAATGGATGATGTGGTAGTGGGTGGTTGCGTTCCTACATTGAAAATGAATTTCACACCTTATGTTTTAGGATGCAGTGATCACGGACCTGTTGTAGTAAATTTTTCAGACACAATCCGCTATTCTTACAACGGCAGTTATGTTTATTATAAATGGCAACGCAGTATCAATAATGGGACAACCTGGAATGATATTGCCGGTACAACAACCGGTCCTG
Source organism: Ferruginibacter sp. (assembly GCA_040003235.1). Lineage (GTDB taxonomy): Bacteria > Bacteroidota > Bacteroidia > Chitinophagales > Chitinophagaceae > Ferruginibacter. The sequence goes on from JBDUCW010000019.1 coordinate 34,868, forward strand.
TAACACCGGTGCTGGTGAATGGCCAATGGCAATATATCAGCAACTACACTTACCTGGCCAATGGTGCTACAGACAGTGGTTATCGTTTTCGTGTGATCGTTGCCACAACACTTGGCAATTTAAACAGCAGCACCTGTGCGTTTACCGATGGCAGTTATACTTATCTGCGCCTGATAAAATGTACAGGTATTCTTGCATCAGGTCTTGTTTCATTTAATGGAGCCCTGATCAGCAATAAAGCAATGCTTTCCTGGAGCAGTAACAATGAAAATGATTTCGACTCCTATGAAATAGAGAAAAGTATAGATGGAATAAATTTTTATAAGATCGGAATAAAATCCTGTCAACATCTTACCCAAATAATGCAATATACTTTTACAGACGATGAACCTTTGAACGGAAATGCTTTTTACCGTCTAAAAATGGTAAGCAATAATGGATTGACTGGCTACAGCAATTCTATACTGCTGACCAACAGACAAATTGCATTTTCTGTAAATCATGTAACAAATCCTTTTAAAAATCAGATAACAGCAGATTATATTGTTCCGCAACCGGGTGAAATGATGATCTGTTTATATGATGGTTTTGGGCGGCTGATTTTCAACCGGCCAATTTTAGCGAACAAAGGTCTAAACAGCAGCAGCCTGCAATTGCCGGTACTGTCGAATGGCATTTACACTTTACGGCTTACTTACTGCAATATATCTATCAGCAAACGGCTGATGAAAACAGATTAGGCATTTACCTCGTTTCATGCTTAATGATAAATCCCCCGACTTAGCCCGGGGGTTTATTCATTATAGTCATCCGATTAATTATTATTCTTTTAAAAGCAGTAAAAGGATAAAAGCTGAAAGGGGTTTATCCTGTTTTTGTTCTGATAAAAATGGTTTTTGTCAGCAGCTATTGTAAATATGGAAAATGCGGGTTAGCTTGGTACTTTATTAACCCTAAAACAAAAACACATGAACAAAGCAGTCATTTTTTTAATTGGCCTTCTTATCGGAGGAGGTGCATTTTATGGCATCAACAAATTTATTTTAAAAAATGCAAAAGAAAAACTGAACACAAACAACTTCGCCGGAAGCCGTTCAGCCAATATTACAGCGGGTGTAGCCAGGAAATACCAGGGAAACTACATGGATGCTTCCAGAGCTAACGGTGAAGGTGATGACGAAATCATCCGGGCGCTCAAAATTGATAAGAGGGCAATCGACAGTATTTTTTCTAATCCTGCCTGTGTAGGTATGCGGATGTATTTTGGAAAACGTGAAGTTGCAGGTGCAGCACCTTTAGCCGGAGATTATACAATCATGGCCGTAGGCGTTGATGGATCCAATCAAAATATAACCAATAATATCTGGGATGAATGCAGTCCCTGTCCTAAAGATTGTCCAACAGTTGACTTTTAACTTATGTGGTTATTTAAACGCATCATTTATCTCTGCATCATTCTTGCAGCAATTCTGATAGCCTATAACAGAAAAAAAAGCCTGCCCGCAAATCTGTCAGCCTTAAAAACCCTGCTGGTTATTGTTTTCTTCAATGAAACCCTGGCTATCATATTTGCTTATACATTTAAACAAACCAGTTTATTGTATGCTTTATTTGGGCCGGTACAGGTTTTTCTCATAAGCTTTGTATATAAGAAAACATTTGTAAGCAGGAAAACCATCATTGCAACCAACCTGTTAATGTATGCCTGTCTGATTGTAATGCTGGTAACTGCAATCATTAATAAAGCATGGATGCAGGTAAATTCTGAAGGCAATACTTTAAAAAGTATCTATATTGTTTTATTGTGCCTGTTGTTATTTACAGACTGGTTACGTTTTCCTACCACATTTAATATAATGAAAGAGCCTATGTTTTGGGTAAACATGGGCTTTTTCTTTTTCTTTGCAATAAATGTTTTCTTTTGGATTGGTTATGATTTTCTTGCAGAAGAAAACAGTGCGATCCTAAAAAAATTAGAGCCCATTCAGTATTTCTCGAATCTCTTTCTTTACGGAAACATACTGTATGCTTTCATTCTTCAAAAAAAAGAAGTCAAAAGATTAGAATATGAAACCGGACCTGTTTAAAATTATTCTGACAGGAATACTCATCATCGGGCTACTGGCGGTATTCATTATTTTTTTTATCTTATTATATAGAAAAAGTTACAAAAAAAGCATTGCAGAAAAAGAATTAATGCAGGTACAGTTCAGTCAGACCCTTCTTCAGACGCAACTTGAGATACAACAGCAGACACTGCAACACGTAAGCAGGGAACTGCATGATAATCTCGGACAGGTGGCTTCATTGATCAAGATACATCTGAATACACTTCGGTTTGATGATCTTGAAAAAGCCTCCATAAGTATTGAAACCACAAAAGATCTTACAAGGCAACTTATTGCAGATATTAAATCACTGTCTGTAAGTCTCAACAGTGACCGTATTGCCAGGGTTGGATTAATCAATGCCCTTCAAACGGAAACGCAACGGCTTAATAAAACCAATGAATTTGTAGCCAGTATTGAAGTTCTGGGAACTGCTTTATTAGAAAATGATAAAGCAGTTATACTTTACCGGATGAGCCAGGAAATTTTAAATAATATGATCAAGCATTCAAAGGCTTCTCATATTAATATTTTGTGCGACTGTAGGGAAAATAGATTTATATTAGCATTCAGCGATGATGGTATTGGGTTTAATGTAACAGACAAAATAAATAATGACGGAGCTGGTTTGAATAATCTGCTGAACAGAGCCAAACAGATTAATGCAGAATTAACTATGCAAAGCACTGTCGGCAAGGGATCCCGGGTTACCATCGTATTGCCCTTATAAATAAACCAGTATGCAAGTCAGACAGCCGATCAATTTAGCTTTAGTAGATGATCATGTACTTTTTCGCAAAGGCCTTGTAAGTCTTATTCAAATGGTAGATGATGATTTTAATATTCTGTTTGAAGCGGGCAATGGAATTGAACTTCAAAAAAAAATACAAAAAGACAATCAGCCGGATATTATTTTGATGGACATCAACATGCCTGGCATGGATGGATTTGAAACGGTGATATGGTTGAAGGAGCATTTTCCCCTTGTGAAAATTTTGATCGTTAGTATGATTGAAAAAGAAGAAAGCATTGTTAAAATGCTAAAGCTCGGCGTTAAAGGTTATTTAAGTAAAGATGTTGAACCAAAGGAATTGGGAGAAGCCATTCATTCAATTATCAACAGAGGTTTTTATTATACTGATTTTATTACCGGAAAGCTCGTTCATTCATTACAGGATAATAGTCAGGAGAAATTAATTAAAACAAAAGCACTGAACGCTATGAGTGACCGTGAAAAAGATTTTTTGCAACTTGCCTGCAGCGAAATGACCTATAATGAAATTGCTGCCAAAATGTTTCTGAGTCCAAAAACGATCGATGGTTATCGCAATGCTCTTTTCGAAAAGCTAAACGTTAAAAGCAGGGTGGGCCTTGCTTTATATGCAGTTAAGCATGAACTGGTAAAGCTTTAGTACAGGAAAATAATTCCTTCAGCTTTTAAATAATTTTATTCCATCACCTGTTCCAGGTGCGTCAATCTTCCATCAGCGGTCATGCCTTCAATAATCACGCGGAATGAGTTACTGACATCATTATTATAAAAGCTGATACTGATCTCATGATTTTTGGGAGAAGTGCTGATCAAAGGATTCCAGTATAAAGTTGTGCGGATATCTTTCTGTATATCCTTTTCATTGAATGCCGCATAATTGGGTGAATAAAATTCTTTGATGAGTGTATAACCCGTTACAAGATTATTATTCAAACCCTTACCTGCCGTTGGTTTTACGTCATTGCCACGACGGGTATAAATAGAAATCGCGCCGCCGCTGCCATTACCACTGCCACCCATAAACGGCGGCCTGAATACTTTTACATAAGCAATATCATTTACATTGATCCCCGAAACCATGTCTGCATCAGTAGCTACTTCATCCAGATAAAGTGCAGGAGTACCACCCCGCCACTGCATGGAAGGCTCACCGTTATTCATGGTAATCTGCAGTCCGGCAACTTTTCCCTGCAGATATGAAAATATATCTATCGCGCTGCCGGCGATGGGATCATTCACCAGGTCGAAGTCAATGGCATCTCCACCACTGAAAAGTCCTGATGTATATTTTTCTTCCAATACCTGCTTGGCAGGTTTGGCCTTGCTCTGTACCGTTACATTCTCTAAAATTTTTGACCGGCTTTTTTCTGCCAGTATATTCGCTTCATTGGCAAATGAATATTGTCGGCTGCTCCCGGTTGTATCTGTCCAGAAATTATAGGATCTGTTGCCCGATCCTCCTTTCAATGACGGCGGCATAATCTTATCAATCATAAATTGTACAGAAGCATCCTTGGTTCTTTTCGATTTCATTGATTTCTGAAATTGATAGTATACCTGTGCTGTATCAAAGAAAATACTGTTGCTGTTATTGAACGTACCATTTTTTTCAACCGGCAGTATCAGCATATCTCCGTTCTTTTCTTTTTTCCTCAATATCAAAATAATGGAAGCATCGTTACCTATCTCGCCGGGTACAAGGCCCATTACCTTACCTGATAAAGAAATATAGGTAGTATCTTTTTTATAAACCGGTGCGGGAACATTTCCTTTTACAATATCTGCCCATTTAAAACGGCGCCAGCCATGGGTCAGCATCACCAGATCCAGGTGTTGCATGACCATCTCATCAGGATTGGAAAAATAGTAAGATGGATTGTATACCTGACCTTTCAGTTCGCTGCTGAGCATCAGGTGCGAAATAATATTATTGCTGCTGTCTGCCCCAATACCCGCATCCGTTATGGAAACAGAGAGATTGGCGGCAATGGTATCAGGTACTTTTATTTTGATCGTATTCTTTGCACGTTTATTCAGCCCCCAATGTTCTACTTCCATTGCAGAATTAAAAAAATATTCCTGGTTATCGATGTAAGTAATGCGCTCCGCAAGGGGCAGCCAATTTTTATCAAAGACTGTGATCGTTAATATTCCGCTTGGCAAATTTTTGCCGGGAATAGTTCCTTTTATTTCTGATGCTGTTGATTTAATTACTTTAAAAACTTCATGCTGGTACATGGTACCAATTATGTACAGGCTGTCTGAAGCTGCGGCAAGATCCGCTGTGTAATTAATATTAAAGACCCTGTTAGAGCCTGACAAAGCAATGCTCATAACAACACCGCTGCTTTTAACATTGGGTAAAGCAGTATTGTATTCAATTCCTTTTTCATCTTTCCACTTTGCATTATAATTAGTTCCGGCTCCGGGAATAAGAAAAAAATATCCCATCCCATCGTGCATTGTATGAAGACTATCTTCTGTTTTTCCCTGGCTGTTGATGATGATGCCTTTAACTTTTATAGGTCTTCCCCATTGATCATTAGCTTTGAATGCGATTTTACTTTTAATGCCTGCAACTATATCACCTCCTTCTGGAAAAAAATTAATAACAGAAGGATTGTTTTTTGTTTCAGAAGCTGCGGAAATTTCTTTTGTAAAAACACGTACATCCCGGTTATATAAAAATGCGGAATCAAAATTCAACATCCACTTTGTATACGCCTTGAGATGCAGAAATTTTCCTTTGTAATCTGCAGGAATATCGAATTGTCCTGTTGTAATGCCATCAATGATTGGGCTGATAATGTGCTGTAATAATTTTCCTTTATCATCGATCCAGTCAACATACAATGTTTTACTTTCTGTTGCTGCAATGATCTCGTTCATCAGGTATGCTTTGAACCACACCGTTTCACCCGCAGCATAACCGGATTTATCCAAATGAAAGTATGCCCGCTCCGGACTATAGATGCCTGCATATTTTTCGATGGCAGCATCAATATTCTGTGCCTTTCCGGTAATTGATATCAATAAAAAAAAAGGAAGGATGATAATAAAAATCCTGAGCAGGCTGATAGTTTTCTTCATGTTTAAAAAATTCCTGTAATTTAAGCAACTATGCAGGATGCAGCAGAGCTGTTAACATTTTAACAACAAGATCATGATCAATTAAGTTGACCTGCTTCTTTCACCACTTTAATTTTTTCCTGCTCTTTTATTTTAGCCCAGCCACCGATTATATTCCTGAGATTGTGTACGCCCCGGCGTTTTAAAAGTGAAGTTGCGATTACACTGCGGTAACCACCTGCGCAATGAATATAAAGATTCTGGCTTTCTTCAAATTCTGCCAGGTTCGCAATATCGTTCATATCATTCAATGGCATGTTGAGTGCATTTTTAACGTGGCCGTCCGCAAATTCTGCTTCTCTTCTTACATCCAGCACCAGCAATTTATTATCGTGTGGAATATCCATGGCGAGTTCATCAGCTTCCACGTTTACAATCAGATCAGTTTTTTCACCGGCTTTCTGCCAGGCCTTGAAACCAGCTTTGAGATAACCTTTTATTTTATCAAATCCTACACGCGCCAGCCGGACGATGGTCTCTTCTTCCATACCGGGTTTTGTTACCAGGATCATCGGTTTATCAAAAGGCAGAAGACTACCGGCCCATTCTGCAAATCTACCTTCAAGTCCTATAAATATACTGCCGGGTATAAAACCTTCTGTAAATTCATCCGCATGTCTTGTATCAAGAATGATCATGCCTTCTGTTTCAGCAAGACTTTTAAATTGATCAACGTTTAATGCAACAAGTCCCTGTTTTTTTATGGCTTCCAATGTATCGTATCCTTCTTTATTAATGGCGGCATTGATAGAAAAATATTTAGGCGCTTCAGACAATCCGTCTGTAACAGCTTTTATAAAAGCTTCCCGGGTTTGTGGCTGCAATGCATAATTTGTTTTTTTCTGTTCACCGATTGTACTAAAAGTATCGGGGCCAAGATTTTTTCCGCAACTGCTGCCCGCGCCGTGTGCCGGATATACAATAACGTCATCTGCCAGTGGAAGTATTTTCTGCTGAATGGTTTCATACATGATACCGGCAAGTTCCTGGCTGCTCATATTTCCACTACTGAGATCCGGGCGGCCCACATCCCCTACAAATAGTGTATCTCCTGTAAAAACAGCGTGTGGCTTTCCATTTTCATCCCGCAATAAAAAGCAACTGCTTTCAAGTGTATGCCCGGGCGTATGCAAAACTTCAATGGTTATTTTTCCTAACTTAAAAATTTCACCATCTTTTGCATTGTGTACATTATAATCCGGTTCTGCACCCGGACCATAAATAATGGGCGCCTTTGTAAGTTTCGAAAGGTCGATATGCCCGCTTACGAAATCAGCGTGAAAATGTGTTTCAAAAATATATTTAATGGAAGTGTTTTTTTCTTTTGCAAGCTTTATATAATCATCAGTATCTCTCAATGGATCAATTACGGCAGCTTCACCGTCGCTTTCAATAAAATAGGCAGCTTCACTAAGACAGCCTGTATATAATTGTTTGATGAACATGGTAATTTTTTTTGCCGGTAAAACTTCCTGCTGCAAAGATACAATACTGACAAAGAAAAGCAACCGGCCGTAAATATTCCCGGAAAATTTTTTTTAAAAAAAAAGCCGCCTTACGGCAGCTTTTTTGTATGTTTTTGATACTTAGCCTACAAGATCTTCTACAAATTTGCTGATCTCTTCAATACGTTTTTTGTTGATCGTATAATAAATAAACTTGCCATCCCGTTCTGTAACAACAATACCTGCAAGTCGTAGTATTGCCAGATGCTGAGAGGCAACAGATTGTTCAAGGCGCATGCGAACATATATTTCTGTTACAGTCAATTTATTTTCTTCTTCGATCAGTTTAATGATCTGCTGACGCAGCTTGTGATTTAAAGCCCTTAAAACAAGAGCCGCTTTTTTTAAATTGTGATAATCCATTGCTGTTATTGATGATGATGAATTGGCTTCTGCTACTTCCGAATGCCCGTTTAACTGGTTTGATACTAACATAAAATATTGTTTTAACGTGTGAAATGGAACACGCAAAGTTAAAGCCACTTATTTTTTATAACAGGATAATAGTGTTAAAATATCAGATATACCTTTTGCAGTTAGTATTGTTGTCCTTTTTGGGTAGAATAAAATGCCTTTATGTAAAATGGTTCGCTGTAAGCAAGATCAGTAAATTTTTCCTGTTGATATAATCCATAAGTTTTTTCTGACAATACTGTGACATCAGCTGAAATACTCATGAACAGTGCATCCGCGTGTTTTATAACAGGTTTTAATTTTTCTGATCCGTTTCCAAAAAAAATAATGGGCTGCTGAGAAAGTTGTTCTGCAAATGATGATTCATTTATTACCATGGCGCAGGGATCGAGTTGCAGTTGCAGGTTGGCGTTATATAATGCAGTAAAAACTTCCATCCTGCGGGCATCAATCATTGGGCAAAATATTGCCCCTATTGGGTTTTTATCTCCCAACGCGATGGCAGAAGCAGCCATCAATTCAAGCGTATTCACGGTGATCAACGGTTTAGATAATGCATAACTCAACCCTTTTGCACTGGCCATTGCAACGCGAAGGCCGGTATAAGACCCAGGTCCGTTCACAACTGCTATCGCTACCAGTTCATGAATGCTGATCTTATTTTTACTGAGCAATAAATGGATAGCAGGTTGTAAAAATGCAGCATGATCTTTTTGGTTTTCATTGCTGATACTTTCGAGCACGATACCATTCTTTGCAATGCTTACATTGGCAATTTCAGTTGCAGTATCAATATTCAATATCACACTCATGATTTTTCAGCTTCGGTGACGAGCAATTCGGAAGGAATAAAACGTTCATCGGTTTTACTCAATGTTACAAGTAACTCATAAATATTTCTCAAACCTATTTTATTACTCCATTCAAAAGGACCGAAGGGATAATTGGTTCCAAGTTTCATCGCAGTGTCTATTTCATCAGCGGTGCTCACTGATTCTTCCAAAGCAAAAAATGCTTCATTGATAATTGCAGCAACAATTCTTGCGGCAATCAATCCGGGTTCATCTGCAACAGCTATAATCTCTTTATTCAGCAATCGTAATATTGTTGTAGCCCCCTCACTGATTGCACCAGCTACTTCCCAACTGTTTCTTTCTAAAAAAGTTGGCCAGCCATTAATGCGCAACACATTGGCCGTTGCTTTTATTTCAAACAGTGTATCAGTCACACTATTAATAAACAAAGGTTTGTCAGTAGCCGGAAGAACTGATGCTTTTGTAACCTCAAGGTAAAAATAAGCATCTGCATTTATTGCAGTTTCAGTTCCTGCCAGCTCCCATTCAATACCCGGCTGTGCAGCGTTCTTTAATATTTCAAGTTGTGCCTCATTTCCTTTTACAATAAATCGCATGTTGTATTATTAAAGCGTAAAATTCGTTTAAAAATACAGTTTGTACAAATAGCTGCCTTATAAAAGATATATTTGCAGTCCTTCAAACCAAAACAAATGAGCAAACAGATCATCAACACCAGCAATGCCCCTTCTCCGATCGGACCATACAACCAGGCCGTGAAGGCAGGTAACTTTCTTTTTATTTCGGGCCAGATCGCTTTAAAACCTGCGACAGGGGAACTTGCTATCGCTGATATTATTGAAGAAACACACCAGGTAATGCAAAACCTCAAATCAATATTAACTGAATCAGGAATGGATTTTAATCATGTTGTGAAAACAACGATTTTCCTGAGCGATATGTCTTTGTTCAGCCAGGTGAATGAGATCTACGGCAAATATTTTGAAGGTGATTTTCCTGCAAGAGAAACTGTTGCGGTGAAAGGGCTTCCAAAAAATGTAAATGTTGAGATCAGTATGATCGCATCGAAATAATTTCATCTGTATTTTATGATACCCACGGTTATCATTACGGCTAATGTTCATGAACACCTGATCACTGCGTTTCAACAGCGCGGTTATAAAATTATATACCTTCCTCTTATTACTTATGATGAATTGCTGGAGCAGGTTCACGAAGCAACCGGCCTGATCATTACTACCCGTTTAAAAATAGATAAGGCAATATTGGATAAAGCCGTACAATTAAAATGGATTGGCCGTTTAGGTAGCGGTATGGAACTCATTGATCTGGCTTATGCAGAAAGTAAAAAAATAAAATGTGTGAGCAGTCCTGAAGGTAACCGTAATGCTGTAGCAGAACATGTGCTGGGATTGCTGTTGAACCTCATGAACAACATTCATAAAAGCGCCGATGAGATCCGTGAAGGTAAATGGGTACGTGATGCGAACCGTGGTACAGAACTGAGTGGTAAAACCGTAGGCATTGTTGGTTTTGGGAATACCGGTAGCGCTTTTGCAAAACTGCTTTCATCTTTTAATGTAACAGTGTTGGCTTATGATAAGTATAAAACTGATTTTGCAAACGGATATATCAAGGAAGCAAACCTGGAACAATTGTGTAAGTATGCCGATGTGATCAGTCTGCATGTACCGCTTACAGATGAAACACATTATATGGCCAATGAGTTTTTTTTTAATGGCTTAAAACAAAAACCGTGGTTCATCAATGCAAGCCGTGGTGCAGTGCTGGAAACTGCTGCACTTATTAAAGCGTTGCAGCAGCAAAAAATTTCGGGTGCCGCCCTGGATGTGCTGGAAAATGAAAAAATAGACAGCTTATCCGTCGTACAAAAACAACAACTTGATTTTTTGCAACTGCAATCCAATGTAATTGTAACCCCGCATATTGCCGGTTACAGCCATGAAGCATTTTATAAAATGTCGGTGGTAATTTTGGAAAAGCTGGCCAATGTTTTGTAATAAAAACAGTATATTTGTAGTAATACAACGTCTTAGGTAATCTGGGGCGTTGTATTTTTTTTCAATACGCCTGATACGAGGGTACCGGGTTAATAATTTTTTTATGAGTGAATTAAATTACGTCACACAGATCACTTTCGATCAGATGCGGGTGGAACTGCAGCAGATGAAAACGGTGCAACGTCCGGCAGCAAGCCGCGCCATTGCAGAAGCAAGGGAAAAAGGTGATCTGAAAGAAAATGCCGAATATGATGCAGCTAAAGAAGCACAGGGAATGCTGGAGGCCAGGATCAAACAACTGGAAGGTGTTATTGCAACGGCAAGAATTGTGGATGAAACAAATATCGACACCAGTAAAGTAAGTATACTTACTAAAGTTACTGTGAATAATCTGGGCACAAAAAAAACGGTTACCTACCAGATCGTTTCTGAAAAAGAAGCAGACCTTAAAGCAGGTAAGATTTCTGTTACCTCTCCTATTGGTAAAGGATTGCTGGGTAAAGCTGTTGGCGATATAGCCGAAGTACAGGTTCCTGCCGGGATGCTTACATTCAAGATTGAGAATATTACTGTGTAATCTATATTCAATTTAACCATTGACCATTTTTTCAAAGATAATCGCAGGAGCAATTCCTTCTTATAAAATTGCAGAGAATGAAAAGTTCTTTGCTTTCCTTGATATATCACCAATGGTACACGGGCACACGCTGGTTGTTCCTAAAATTGAAACGGATCAACTCTTCGATCTTCCTGATATTTACTTAAGCGAAATGCTCGTGTTTGCAAAGCCCATTGCACATGCAATTGAGAAAGCATTCCGCTGTAACCGTTGCGGCATCAGTGTAATCGGACTGGAAGTACCGCATGCCCATGTTCATCTTGTTCCTATCAACAATGCAGACGATCTTAATTTTACAAGACCGAAACTTACATTAAGCAAAGAAGAATTTGAATTGGTGCAGCAGAAAATCCTGGAGAAATTAATAGTTGATAATTGATAATGGTCTGAACGAAATAGTTTTTTTTAGTCGAAAAAGCTACCGGATTAAAAAAATTATCAATTATCCATTATGAATTATCCATTATCCTTTAATTCTCCCCGGATTATTCTTTAAAAAACTATCCCAGCCTTTTGATTTTTTAGTACCGGTAGTGACTGCAATGGGAGAGCTTTGCTGAAAGTGATGGCAGACCGCCACTGCCAATGCATCGGAAGCATCAAAATATTTTGATTCATTTTTAAAATCAACAATGCGCTGGAGCATTTCCATTACCTGCTCTTTGTTTGCATTACCATTGCCGGTAATAGATTGCTTTACTTTTTTGGGAGAATATTCTGTAACGGCAACCGCATGTTGCATGGCGGCGGCAATGGCCACACCCTGCGCCCGGCCAAGCTTTAACATGCTCTGTACATTCTTTCCGAAGAATGGCGCTTCAATGGCAAATGTATCCGGCCTGAATTTTTTAATGATGCAAGAGACATGGCTGTAAATTTTTTCCAGTCTTTCATAACTGTCATCCTTACTGCTCATTTTAAGTACATCCATTTCTATCAGCCGGATCCTGCTGCCGCTTATTTCAATAAGTCCGTGGCCCATTATCACCGTACCGGGATCAATTCCTAAAATTATCGTTGGCTTTTTTTGCATCCTGCACAAAGATAACGTATACCGGAATGCAGTACCGGCATCAGGCATCAGGAAGCAGTTTCTTATCTTTACTGTTAACTGAATGAATGTGGTCTTCAATAAAACTATTAAAATATTACTCAACTGGTTCATTGGCCCGCTGTTGCTGATATGGCTTTCCTGGTCTCTATACAACCAGGTAAAAAATCAATCTGATCTTCACCGTTCTATTCAATTGATTTTGCATGCGCCATTTGGCGCGCAGGGTTACAAATTCTGGCTGGTGATTTTTTTGGTTTTTGTTAACTGGGGACTTGAAGCCGGCAAATGGCAGTTGCTCATGCAGACAATACAACCGATGCGTTTTTTTACAGCTTTTAAATCAGTATTGTGTGGCGTTACGCTTTCTTTGAATACGCCCAACAGGATTGGTGAATATGGCGGCCGGATATTATTTGTAAACGACGGCAACAGATTAAAAGCGGTTTCGCTTTCCATAACGGGAAGCATTAGCCAGTTAATTATTACTTTGCTGATGGGGACGGGCGGACTTATTTTTATATTGAACCAATCGCCTGAAAACACGGTCACTTTACCATTGCTTCATTCATTCTGGATCAAATCACTTTTATATCTTAACCTGTGTGGATCAGCATTGCTGCTGCTGTTTTATTTTCGTTTAGGCTGGATCGTCAGGCTCATTGAAAAGATACCGAATGCAGGTAAAGCGGTCAATTATATTGCAGTACTTGAAAACTTCGGCGCCAACATTTTGTTAAGGTTGCTTTCTATTTCTGCCATACGATACATCGTTTTCGTTTTACAATATGTCCTGATGATGCAGGTGTTTGATGTAGAGGTTGGAGGGTGGCAAAGTTTTTGGATACTCACGGTGCTTTTTTGGGTACTGGCAATTGTACCTTCGTTTGCAATTGCAGAAATCGGCGTAAGAGGAAAATTTGGTGTAGCATTACTGGGAATATTCAGCAGCAATATAACAGGTATATTAGCCGTTACATTTGGAATATGGTTCTTCAATCTTTTTATTCCGGCTGTAACCGGCGGGTTTTTAATTTTAAGTAAAAAATATTTTAAAGAGAAATGATAAGTTACGCCAAGTACGCAATGCTGTTACTCGCATTCTGCAGCTTTTCACTTAAAACCAGCAATGATCCATTTTGTGGAATAAAGAATACAGCTTTCCAGGAAGGAGAAGTAGTGGTGATGCGGATCTTTTACAGTGCCCTCGGTGCCTACATCGGAGCGGGTGAAGCTACTTTTACCACAACGATAGAACGTCTTAATGGAAGGCCCGTTTATCATTGTGTGGGCGATGGTAAAACCTATCCGGTCTTTGATAAATTTTATAAGGTGCGTGACCGTTATGAAAGCTATATCGATACCGGAAACCTGCTGCCACTTAAATTTATACGCAATATTGAAGAGGGCACTTACAAAAAATACAATAACGTAACTTTTAACCAGGCCGCCGGCACTGCAGTAAGTACAACCGGCGTTTTTAAAGTTCCGAATTGTATACAGGATGTAGTAAGCTGCGTATATTATGCCCGCAATATTAATTTTGATAAATACAAAGTGAATGACAAAATTCCTTTTGACATGTTTCTGGATGATGAAGTATTCCACATGTATATCCGTTACCTCGGTAAAGAAAAAATCAAAACGCGGTATGGTAAATTCAATGCCATTAAGATCAGGCCGCTTTTGTTGAAAGGAAATATTTTTGAAGGTGGTGAAAAGATGACGGCGTGGATCGGTGATGACCCCAATCACCTGTTGCTACGCATTGAAAGCCCGATCTCTGTCGGGAGTGTAAAAGTTGATATGATGGGCTACCGCAATCTGCGTTATCCACTCACATCATTGATAAAGGTGCGGTAATTTAAATCGTGACTATAAACTGTTATGGTTCAATCCACGCATCATTGTCTTTCAGCAGGCTGATGAGTTCGTCCACTGCAATGTTATTATCTACATTGCGTTTTACAATTTCTTTTCCTTTGTATAAAGTAATCTTACCGGGACCACTTCCTACATAACCGAAATCTGCATCTGCCATTTCACCGGGACCATTTACAATGCATCCCATGATCGCAATCTTCAATCCTTTTAAATGATTGGTCACTGAACGGATCTTTGCAGTTGTTTCCTGCAGATCAAATAATGTTCTGCCACAACTGGGGCAACTGATGTATTCTGTTTTGCTGATCCTGGTACGGACCGCCTGTAAAATAGAAAAGGCTGTATTATTGATGAACTGATGATTGTTCCTGGTTTCAAGGTATGTACGGCCACTCACTTTTGTATTCATGATCTTAGCCGGATCATTCATCAGCCAGATACCATCGCCCATGCCATCCAGAAATAATGCGCCGGCTTCGGTACTGAAATGAATAAGCTGCTCATCAATAGTGCTGTCATGGCTTTCAACAGCCAGTATCAGCGGGCAGTTTATTTTTTTTACAGAAAGCGTACTGATAAAAGTCCGGACACTTTGCATGGCATTCACGCCAGAAGAATAAAGGCACAGCACAATTGCCGGATCATTTACAATCGTATTGATCAACGTTTCATTATCTGCTGCTGCATCAACAGCAATAAAATTAATATTCGCTTTTTTTACAGCGCTCAGGTATTCAGTTGCCTGGAATAACGGAATATATTTTTCTATTCCGTTTACAGGTGAATTATTTTCCAGGGCTGACCATACATTGTAATCACAAATGATTTTCAATGTTCCGGGCAATGCAAAATCCAGTATTTTATTTCCGCTGTAAATAAGATCGGCTGCTGCATCACCGATATTCCATTTATCTGTTTGTTCATTATAACTGTAACCGATAGCCTGGAGATCCAGGTGGCTGATCTTTTCAGCAAGCATAAAATCTGCAACCACCACCGGCACCTGTTTACCACCGATATTATCAATGACAGCAGTTGCTCTGCGTTTATATTCGTAAGGCGAATAAGAAAGTTTTGATTCATCATTTGATGTTTCAGAAACTTCAGTTCTTTCAGCATATCTTTTTACAAGGTCTTTACAAACCGGAATTTCAAATTCAGGATCTTCGGTAAGGCTTACCCGGATGGTATCTCCAATGCCATCTTCCAATAAAGTACCGATACCGATCGCACTTTTAATTCTCCCATCTTCTCCGTCACCGGCTTCTGTAACACCAAGATGCAATGGATAAATTTCATTAAATTCTTCCTGCATATGCCGGATGAGCAAACGATACGCTTCTACCATCACCAGCGGATTACTGCTCTTCATGCTCAATACAATATTGTGATAATCCTCATCTCTTGCGATGCGCAGAAATTCCATCGCGCTTTCCACCATTCCGATGGGCGTATCACCATAACGGCTCATGATGCGATCGCTCAGGCTTCCATGATTGGTTCCGATACGCATAGCAGTTCCATATTCTTTACAGATCTTCACGAGTGGTGTAAAGCGTTCGGTGATGCGTTCTATTTCTTCTGCATAATCAGCGTCACTGTATTCAATAAGTTCAAATTTTTTCTTGTCAACATAATTACCGGGATTCACTCTTACCTTCTCTACAATTCTTGCAGCTATTTCGGCAGCATTGGGTGTAAAATGTATATCGGCAACCAATGGCGTAAAGTATCCACGCCTGTGCAATTCATCTTTAATGTTCTGTAAATTTTCTGCTTCTCTTTTTGATGGTGCTGTAATACGAACCAGTTCTGCACCTGCTTCAATACAGCGAATGGATTGCTCCACTGTCGCCATCGTATCCATTGTGTCGGTGGTGGTCATGGTCTGTACACGAATGGGATGTCCATTACCTAGCAGCAGGCTACCAACTTTTACTTCGCGTGTTTTTAACCGTTTGTATCCTGTTAGATTTTCGCAGTACATGTTTGAAGGAATGTGAGTGGCATTAATAACACAAAGGTAGGGAAGAAGGTTTGATGGTCTGAGGTTTGACCGTTCAGATTTTTACTGTTCGCTTCTAACTAAACTTTCCAAGTCTTCTAAAATATACACCCAGTTTTACCAGTCTTTGTCTGGTTGATTTGGCGTAGCCGCACTTGTTTTACGTAATTTATCCTGTAGATTTTTTTCCTGTTGCAGCAGTGCTTTTAATTTTTCTTCGGCATCTTTTTTACTTATTTTAGAAGGTTGCTGTTTGGGTTGATCGTCTTTATTTTTTTCTTCATCTTTTTTTTGCTGGTCCTGCTTTTTCTTAT
>JBDUCW010000087.1:0-18327 GCA_040003235.1 Ferruginibacter sp.
AATGGTGGATCAGCTCAACTCTTTTTCTGCAGAGGTAACGCGTGTTGCACGGGAAGTTGGTTCGGAAGGAAAACTCGGTGGGCAGGCGAAAGTAAAAGGTGTGGGCGGTGTATGGAAAGATCTTACAGATTCTGTAAATCAGATGGCGAGTAACCTGACAGGCCAGGTACGTAATATCGCGGAAGTAACTACCGCGGTTGCAAAAGGCGATTTATCAAGAAAGATAACGGTGGACGTTAAAGGAGAAATTCTTGAATTGAAAAATACCATCAATACCATGGTGGATCAGCTCAACTCCTTTTCTTCTGAAGTAACACGTGTGGCATTGGAGGTTGGTACTGAAGGAAAACTCGGTGGACAGGCCCAGGTAAAAGGCGTTGCCGGTACATGGAAAGATCTTACGGATTCTGTAAATGGTATGGCGAGTAACTTAACAGGCCAGGTGCGTAACATTGCGGAAGTAACCACTGCCGTTGCAAAAGGTGATCTCTCCAGAAAAATTACAGTGGATGTAAAAGGTGAAATTCTTGAACTAAAAAATACGATCAACACGATGGTGGATCAACTGAACTCTTTTGGTTCGGAAGTAACGCGTGTTGCAAGAGAGGTTGGTTCGGAGGGAAAACTCGGCGGGCAGGCGCAGGTACCGGGTGTTGGTGGAACCTGGAAAGATCTTACCGACTCCGTAAATATCATGGCCGGTAATCTTACTTCTCAGGTAAGAAATATTGCAGAGGTAACAACAGCTGTGGCTACCGGTGACTTATCAAGAAAAATTGACGTGGATGTAAAAGGTGAAATTCTTGAATTAAAAAATACCATCAACACGATGGTGGAACAGCTTAGAAGCTTTGCATCGGAAGTAACGCGTGTGGCCCGTGAGGTTGGTTCGGAAGGAAAGCTTGGCGGACAGGCCGCAGTAAAAGATGTGGGCGGTGTGTGGAAAGATCTGACCGATTCTGTAAATGGTATGGCGAGTAACTTAACGGATCAGGTTCGTAACATTGCGGAGGTAACAACGGCCGTTGCAAAAGGTGATTTATCCAGAAAAATTACGGTGGACGTAAAAGGTGAAATTCTTGAATTGAAAGATACCATCAATACAATGGTGGATCAGTTAAATGCATTTGGTTCTGAAGTAACGCGTGTGGCGAGAGAAGTAGGTTCGGAAGGAAAACTCGGCGGACAGGCAGACGTACCGGGCGTTGCAGGTACCTGGAAAGATCTGACTGACTCAGTAAATAAAATGGCAAGTAACCTTACCTCGCAGGTAAGAAATATTGCGGAAGTAACTACGGCCGTTGCTAACGGTGACCTGTCAAGGAAAATTGGTGTGGATGTAAAAGGCGAGATCCTTGAATTAAAAAATACCATCAATACCATGGTGGATCAGTTGCGTGGTTTTGCATCTGAAGTAACGCGTGTGGCAAGAGAAGTTGGTACTGAAGGTAAACTCGGTGGCCAGGCTAATGTGCCCGGTGTTGCAGGAACCTGGAAAGATCTGACGGATTCTGTAAACCAGATGGCCGGTAACCTTACTGCCCAGGTGCGTAACATTGCTGAAGTTGCGATTGCTGTGGCAAATGGTGATATGTCCAAAAAAATTACAGTGGATGTTCGCGGAGAAATTTTACAATTAAAAGAAACACTGAACACGATGGTGGATCAGTTGCGTGCGTTTGCATCTGAAGTAACGCGTGTGGCGAGAGAAGTTGGTACGGATGGTAAACTCGGCGGACAGGCATTTGTACCGGGTGTTGCAGGAACCTGGAAAGATCTGACGGATTCTGTAAACCAGATGACGGGTAACCTTACTGCACAGGTGCGTAATATCGCTGAAGTAACGAAAGCGGTTGCATCTGGTGACCTTTCAAAAACAGTTGCCATTGATGTGAAGGGCGAGATCCTCGATCTTAAAAATACCATCAACACCATGGTGGAACAGTTGAACTCTTTCGCGTTTGAGGTAACGCGTGTTGCCCGCGAAGTTGGTACCGAAGGAAAACTGGGCGGCCAGGCAGAAGTAAGAGGCGTGGGTGGAACCTGGAAAGATCTCACCGATAGTGTGAACATGATGGCATCTAATCTTACCAACCAGGTGCGTGGTATTGCAAAAGTGGTAACGGCGGTTGCAACGGGAAATCTGAAACAAAAATTAACCATCGTATCAAGAGGTGAGGTTGCACAGTTGATAGATACCATCAATGAAATGATCGATACGCTTGCATTGTTTGCCGATCAGGTAACAACCGTTGCCCGGGAGGTGGGTGTTGACGGGCAGTTGGGCGGACAGGCAAGTGTGCCCGGGGCATCAGGTATCTGGAAAAACTTAACAGAGAACGTAAATCAGCTGGCACAGAATCTTACCACACAGGTTCGTTCCATTTCTGAAGTGGCTTCTGCGGTAACCAAGGGTGACCTAACGAGAACGATCAGGGTAGAAGCAAAAGGTGAGGTGGAAGCTTTGAAAGATACCATCAACCAGATGATCGCGAATCTGAAGGAAACAACATTGCTGAACCAGGAACAGGACTGGTTAAAATCCAACCTTGCGAAATTTACACAGATGCTGCAGGGCCAGCGTGATCTTAAAACAGTAACGCAGCGTATCCTTTCAGAACTTGCACAGGTGGTTACTGCACACTGGGGTGCCTTCTATATTCTGAAACAGGAAGAAGATATTCAGAATGTAAAGCTCATGCTCTTCTCCGCCTATGGCTATAAATCAGAAAAAAATATTCCTACAGAGTTCGCCATTGGCGAAGGCTTGGTAGGACAGGTTGCTTTTGAAAAAGAAAGGATCATTCTTTCCAATGTGCCTTCAAATTATATCAAGATCAGTTCAGGGCTGGGAAAATCAAAACCATCCAATCTTATTATTCTTCCGGTATTGTTCGAAAATAAAGTGAAAGCCGTTATTGAACTTGCTTCGCTGGATACATTCAGTGAAACGCATCTCGACTTCTTAGGGCAGCTTACAGAGAGTATCGGTATCGTATTAAATACGATTGAAGCAAACTCCCGTACGGAAGAACTGCTGGCACAATCACAATCACTTGCAGGTGAATTAAGAATACAGCAGGAAGAGTTAAGTCGTACCAATGATGAATTGCAGGATAAAGCATTGCTGTTGGTAAAACAGAAAAATGAAGTGGAAGACAAGAACAAGGAAGTGGAAGATGCAAGACGTTCACTTGAAGAAAAAGCAGAGCAGCTGCAGCTTACATCGAAATATAAATCAGAATTCCTTGCGAATATGTCGCATGAGTTAAGAACGCCGCTCAACAGTTTATTAATTCTTGCGCAGCAATTATATGAAAATGCGGAAGGCAATCTGAATGATAAACAGATCCGGTATGCAAAAACAATTCACTCCTGCGGAGATGATCTGATCCAGCTGATCAATGATATTCTTGATCTTTCTAAAATTGAATCAGGATTTATTTCTGCCAACATGTCGCCGGTTCGGTTTGCAGAAATTTCCAACTTTGTTGAAACTACTTTCAAACCGATCTCAGAAGCCAAACATCTACGCTTCACAATTGAAACAGATGCGAAACTTCCTGTAAATATGGAAACGGATCTGCAGCGTTTAAACCAGATCCTGAAAAACCTGTTGTCCAACTCTTTTAAATTTACAGAGAAGGGTGAAGTGAAATTAAAAATTTATGAAGCGCAGAAAAACTGGAAACAGAGTAATGCTAACCTGGATGCTGCAAAACGTGTGGTGGCATTTGCGATCGTTGATACGGGTATTGGTATTCCGCAGGAAAAACAAAACATCATCTTCGAAGCATTTCAACAGGCCGAAGGTTCTACCAGTCGTAAATATGGCGGTACCGGTTTAGGATTGTCTATCAGTCGCGGACTTGCAGAATTATTAGGTGGAAGTATTGAGCTGGAAAGTAATCCGTCACAGGGAAGTACGTTCACACTTTTCCTGCCGATTGAAAGCGTTACCGGTATTGTAATAAAAGAAGCACCGGAAAATTTAAATGTCTTTCAGCAGTTTCAATTGGGAAATGAAAAAGGAGAGATGGATACTTTACTGCATTCGATACGCGCAACAAATGGTGGAAGCGAGACAAAAAATCTCAGCATCGTAAACGAGATGATTAATGAAACGGGTGATGACAGAACAAATATTCTGACCGGTGACAAGGTATTACTGATAGTCGAAGATGATCTGCGTTTTGGAAAGATCATGATCGAGAAAGCACATCAGAATGAAATGAAAGCAATTGTTGCCATCAGCTATATTGAAGTGTTTGATTTTATCAACCGTTACACACCGGTTGCCATTACACTTGATGTAAAACTGCCCGATACCAGTGGCTGGAAAGTATTGGATATGTTGAAGAATGATCTCAACTACCGTCATATTCCGATTCATCTTATTTCCGGTGAAGAGAACCGTGCGCTGGCATTGAAACGTGGAGCACGCAGCTTTTTACTGAAGCCGCTCGACAATGAATCTTTGAACGAACTGTTTGAAGATATTATCAGCATCAGTAAAAAAGAAACAAAAAAAGTATTGCTTGTAGAAGACAATGAACTCGATTCATCCCAGATCAGCAAGATGATCGGTAGTTCAAATATTGATATTGATATTGCTGAAACCGGTAAGCAGGCGCTGCAACAACTGGAAGAAAAAGATTTTGATTGCATCATACTGGATTATACACTGCCGGATATTTCCGGAACCGAACTTGTAAGCCAGGTGGCTGACATTAAAAGGAAAACAACACCGGTAATTGTTTATTCAGCAAAGGATTTCAACAAAACAGAACTCAGCCTGATCAACCGGACATCGAATTCTATTTTATTGAAAGGTGTAAATTCACTGGAAAATTTACTCGAAGAAACTGTTCTGCACCTTCATCTCAATCACCGGGAACTGGCGCCGGAAAAACAACGCATCATTGAAAATATCCGTATCAAAGATGATATACTCACGGGCAAGAACATCCTGGTGGTGGATGATGACGTGAGAAATTTATTTGCGCTTACAACTGTGTTTGAACGTTTTAATATCAACGCAGTTACTGCAGAAAGTGGTAAGGAAGCGATCGAGATCATCAACACCGATAGTCCGAAAATCGATATGGTACTGATGGACATCATGATGCCGGAAATGGATGGCTATGAAACAACGCAGAAAATAAGACGCGAACATAAAAACAGCACATTGCCGATCATTGCAGTAACGGCAAAAGCCATGAAAGGCGACCGGCAGAAATGTATTGAAGCAGGAGCATCTGATTATATTACGAAACCTTTAAAAATAGATCAGTTGCTGTCGTTAATGAGAATATGGTTTTATAAATAAGTTATACGTTATACGTTGTACGTTTTAAGTTTTAAGTAATAGATGGAAAGAAGAACTTATCGCCTTTCTGTCTTACCGTCAAAAAAATGAAACAGAAAATTCTTTTAGTAGACGACCGCGAAGACAATTTGTTTTCGATGGAAACCATTCTTGAACCGGATGGCTATGAATTGGTAAAAGCCAACTCAGGAAGGCAGGCATTGAAAATATTATTGGGCGAGTTTGATTTTGCCCTGATACTGATGGATGTAAAAATGCCCAACCTGAACGGCTTTGAAACGGCAGCGCTCATTTATGAAAGAGAAAAACTGAAACATATACCGATCATTTTTATTACGGCTAATAATTATGGAGAAGAAAATATGTTCAGGGGATATAAAACGGGTGCAGTGGATTATATCTACAAACCCGTAAATCCTGAGCTGCTGCGGGCTAAAGTGGGTGTCTTTGTTGATCTGTACACTAAAAATCAGCAACTCGTTCAGCAGGAACAGAGATTGAAGGCAATCAATAAAAGCATGGAAAATGAAATTGCAGAAAGAAAATTTTCTGAGGAAAAAGTGATTGAGCTTAACCGTCAGTTGCTCGAGAATATCGATCGGTTGCAGACTGCCAATAAAGACCTCGACCGTTTTGCATTCATGGCTTCGCACGATCTGCAGGAACCTTTACGCAAGATCAGGACCTTCAGTGATCTGTTATATGTGAAATATAAAGATGTCCTGGATGGTGATGCAAAAAAACATATCAGCAGGATACAGAATGCATCAGAACGGATGCAGGCATTGATAAAAGATATATTGACCTTCTCCAAAATATCCGGAGAAAAAGTAAGCTTCATGCAAAGTGATATGAATGTTCTGCTGCAGGAAGTATTGACAGATATCGAAGGGGTAGTGGACCAGAAAAACGCGAGTATCAACATACAACCGATTCCGTCATTGCGGGTAAATCCAGGACTGATGCGGCCGCTGTTTCTGAATCTTATTGGAAATGCATTGAAATACAGTAAGTCGGATGTACAGCCCGTGATCAATATTCATTCAGAGATCAGCGAGGATAAAATTGCAAGAGACGCAACACATAGAAAGTATTGCAGGATATATATTGAGGATAATGGCATTGGGTTTGACCAGAAATATGCCGAACAGATTTTCGATATGTTCCGCAGGTTACATGCCAACAGCGAATTTGAAGGAACAGGTATTGGCCTCGCCCTCTGTAAACAGATTGTTGAAAAGCACAATGGATATATTTCGGCATTAAGTAAAATAAATGAAGGCGCAACATTCATTGTTTCCTTGCCGATGATTGAAGCGGAAAAAAATTGACAGCGGGATCTGTCAGCAACAGTTGAGGTTCACTAAATAAAAAACTTTTAAATGGGTATTTCTGTTTCACCGGTTAAGATTCTGATAGTGGATGATGATGAAGATGATTTCTTTATTACGAGCGAATACATCCGCAACATTGACGGGCAGGATTTCGTTATTGACTGGTGTGTCAATTACGAAGATGCACTGAACACAATATCAAATGACGACTATCATTTGTATTTCGTCGATTACATGCTTGGCGCAAAAACAGGACTGGAGCTGATTGAAGAAGCGGTTAAAACCAATTGCGAATCGCCGTTTATTTTATTGACCGGCCTTGGCAATAAAGAACTCGATCTGAAAGCAATGCAGTCGGGCGCCGTAGATTACCTGGTGAAGGGCGATCTTACAACAGAAAAACTGGAAAGATGCATCCGTTATTCATTGGAAAGATCTGCATCATTATCTGCCCTCAGGGCAAATGAAAGAAAATTCAGAAATATTTTCGAACGGTCAAAGGATACTGTGTTCATTGCAGATGAACAACTTTTTTTTAAAGAAGTGAATGATACCGCTTCGTTACTGTTTGAATATAGCAAGGAAGAATTACTGCAACAGTCGTTATATAGCCTGCTCGCAAACAACACTGACCGGGTAACGGTAAAGAACGAACTGGCAACTTCAGATGATGTTGCCGACAAAGAAATAGAAATGCTGACCAAACAGGGAGAAAAAAAATCCTGCATACTCACGCTTTCAAAAGAAAAAGATAGGGATGGCAAAACTTATATCCAGGGAATTATACATGATATCACTACTTTAAAAAAAGCAGAACGCACTACACTGCAGGTGGAAAAATTGGGCGTGACAAGCCGACTGGTGCGCATACTTGCGCATGAAGTTAGAAATCCATTGAATAATATTAATCTGTCCGTAGAGCAACTGGAAACAGAAGTGGACAAAGAAGAAACAAAATTGTACCTGGATATTATCGGCAGAAACAGCAGGCGTATCGGTTCGCTCATTTCGGAACTGCTGAATTCATCAAGGCCGGCCGAAATGACTCCGGACAGAAAATCATTGCAGAAGATACTCGACGAAAGTCTTGCCGCAGCAATTGACCGTATCACATTAAAACATATTAAACTGAAAGTTAATTATCCTCCCCAACCTGTATGGATAATGGCAGACGGTGAAAAACTAAAGATCGCTTTTCTTAATATTATTATTAATGCCGTTGAAGCAATGGAAGATAGTAAAGGTGAATTGACAATTTCCATACTTATTGATAATGCTACCTGTACGGTGCTGATACGCGACAATGGTACAGGTATAGATGAAGAAAATCTCTCGCATCTTTTTGAGCCATATTTTACTTCCAAACGAAATGGCATGGGCCTGGGACTGGCGTCCACACTGAATATACTGCAATCTCACAAAGCTACGGTTGACGTGCAGTCTTCTGTAAATCAGGGCAGTGTTTTCCGGATACTCTTTAATATTGCTGAACCTGTCATGGCCGTGTAAAAATGAGACGCTATTAAATAGAATGGTACCCTAAAAGCTGTTTTACTTTATTTTAAAGTTGTATATTTAAAATACTTTTTTACTTTTACTTTAAATTAAAGATCCAAACAACAGCCTGTTAACGTGAAGAATAGCAAGACTTTTTTAATCGCCGATGATGACCCAGATGACCGGGAATTATTTATAGAAGCACTTAAAGAAATAGACGGTTCAAGTATCTGCATCACGGCCTCGGACGGGCAGGATGCGTTGAGACAATTGCAGGATACTTTAACTATATTCCCTGACTTTATTTTTCTCGATCTGAATATGCCCTTACTCAATGGGGCAGAATGTTTGGCTGAAATTAAAAAGAATAAGGAATTAGGACATATACCCGTTATCATCTATTCAACTTCAGCCGAAAAAAGAGATATTGATTATACCAGCACATTGGGCGCTGCTTATTTTCTTCAGAAACCCAACCGCTTTGAAGATCTCCGTACCGCGCTCGCAGATATCCTTTCCCGCACATGGGACGGAAAATAATAATCATTTGTAAACTTAAAAAGGCAACGGCAATATGTCCATCGACCCGGCAATGTTATGCCTTGTACAACTGCAGAATTTTTTATAAAACTCTGCCCGCCATTTGCAGAGATGGTAGAAGTAAATGGTATATCGATTCCCATCGGCAGGGGTTACCGCGACATCATTGAAAAATTATCAGTATTTATTGTTTATAGAAAGGATCCTCATTTGAACTGAAAGAAAGCACTCCCACGCTTTGTTTGTTTTTATCATAATCAGTTCCAATGAAAGCGATCTTGATTTTTCTTCCATCGGTGTAATTAAAGATCACTGAATAATTTTTTACCTCGTACGTACCAGCGCCCGGCTCCTTAGCTTCATCAACACAAGGAACATACGGATGGTTCATAATAGAAATGGCGCCATTATCTGTAAATCTTCCGCCTGAAGTAAAACTGATGACATGAGTTTTACCCGTTTCCTGTCCCGGAAAATCTTTAGTGCTGAAAGCATAGGTTCCATTAAAGATCGCTCCGTCAACGGAATTTAATTTTATAAATCCATGATCAGCATTGTTGGTTGTAAATATCATTTTATTATTTTCCACACATAACGGAATGTCTTCATAGGGAAGCCGTATCAATCCTTTTCCATTGCTGAAACTATATGTTCCCCAGTCACGGCGGTTCTCTTCTGTTTTTACAAGTGTATTCATTCCATCCAATCCTTCTGCCGGGAAACTGCCCCCGAAATAAGCCTGGCCATTGGAAAAAAAAACTGCCTGTTTCACTTTATAACTGGTACCCAACTGAATGCCGGGAGCCGTTATACCAACAGTTAATGCGATTCCCTGCCATATACCGGTAATGCCATCTCCTTTAATATTGCCCGGACTTATTACTGGATCTTTCCAGTCTGCAAATTGAAGCGAGAACAAAAAATTCTCAATATCGTTATGATAATTCAGTCTGTCAGAAGGGTAATAAGATAATAAATTACTACAGGTGCCTCTTTTTTTTACAATGGCTACCTGTTCAAACCGCCCGTTTATTTTTATTAAGAAAAGATCGAGGCCAAATTCAGGAATATCATTGCCAGTCCCGATATGAATAGCACCATTGCAACGGATATACTCCCAGCCCTTGAAAGATTTTTTTGCAGCAGTCGTACTGTAATCTTTGCCGTACACATCGTGCATCTTAGCAGCATTAAGTTTCAATACGGTTTCATCATAAGTTTTTTGCAATGCCTGTTCCATGCTGCCTGAAAAATTCATTGACGGCATTACCCATATTTCCAGGAACTGATCTTTTGGAATATTAACCGGCATTAAAATATCGCCATCAGTGTATTTGCTGACATTCCAGCCAACAGGTGCTGTGTATAAAAGCGAACCGAACTTTCCATTGCCGGAAGAGATTTGAGTGGTATTAGTTTTGTCTGCGCCCGGCTTTGTTTTATTAATTTTTATTGTTGCTAAAAGGTCATCTATATTTTTTGAGTAGGACTGATCGTTTGAAGTAACAAGTATGCTTACCGCTTTTCCATACCCGCTGTAGACAGTGAGTATCGTAAATGCATTGATGGTATCTATTTTAATTACACTGATACCGGTTATTGCCTGCCAGCCATCAGATTTTGCGGTTTCAGTATTTGGATTGGCTTCGGCTTTATAAGCATTAACCACGAGATCATTCCATTCTTTGTTAAAATCTTTTTGTGCATCACCTGTACTTTTAGTACCCGCATAAATAGAAAGCACACAAAAAGTACCGGCAGTTGCATTGATTGTTGAATAGTTCACTACAGCTTCTTTTAAATCTTTTTTCCAGTCTTTTGGCGGCGTATAAGTGGTAACATCAAATGTTTCAGTTTGCGCAAAAGCGCATTTCGTGAAAAAAAAAGCCAACAAAAAAAACATACTTTTTTTCATGCTTTTGTTATTTGTCGATCATTGCTTTTAATTTATCCAGGGGAAAGTTTTCTTCCAACTGCTTTTTAAAATTCTGTGAAGCAGTGCCATTGTCCCATTGCCAATATAACACGATGAACTGCGGAACATACCGAGGCAACTGCATATTAAAATAACGGGCCTCAATCACAACGATCATTCTGCCTCCTTTTTCTAAAGTAGAAAAGCCTTTAAAGTTTGAGACGTTATCAATGATCGCCGGTTGTTGCAGTTCATCACTGTTATTGTTTTTCAATATGTCATCTATTATTTTTATTTTATCATCAAAATATTTTGATGATAGTTTACGGTTTTCTTCTTTTTGCTCTTTATCTGTTTTGTAATTCTTCAGGTATCTTTCTTTTCTTTCTTCGATCCGGCTGGATGGGGCACCAATTAAAGCATTTTCCAATCCCTTTTGTTTTGATACAGCTTCTTCTGCTTCTGTCTTGAATGGTATCTTATTCAAAGCATCCATTTGAACCTGTTTATCATTTTCCAATTGCTGTTTGATGGCATTGAGATAAGATAAACGGCTTACTGGTTTGTAAGGCAATTGATTATTCCGCGTGAGTAAAATGGCTTTGGACTTATTGTTTCCGGTGGGTTCATACAGCGGTAATCCTTTCCACTGTTCTTTTGTTTTCGGAAGCAAAAAAGCGGTAACGCCATCTATCTTTATCCAAACCTTATCCCATTGCTCAGTCATTAACCAGCCAAAGTCATTCGCATATACATAAGACCAGGTGCTGGTTTCAGTGGCCAACATCATTTTATGAAGATTCTGATTGCAATACCATCCCTCGTATAAAGAATTAAACTGGTAAGGAACCGGGCCTTTATCAATAAGGCTGGTTCCACGAATAGAGCGATACCATACAGCTTCCATGCCGGCGGGCTCCGGGTAAGTTTCTTTAAACAGCATTGCGATTTTATCAAGCCTTGTTTTTAACTGGCTGTATTGGCTGACTGGAAATGTTTTATCCGGGGAAACAATATTATCTGCGTTGGTTGTCCATTTGCCTTTTACATTCATGATAGTAGTGGCGTCGCAAACCTGCGCCTGTACACGTACATGCGATAAAAAGCATGAACAGTAAATAAGCGGGATAATTTTTTTCATGTTTGAATATACCGATGGCACTTTCTTGTTGATCTGTTTATCATCCGACTTTAAATAGATATTATCTATGATTGCTTTTAACTGACTTTCTTATTTATTTGCATAGCGGGATAAGAAATGAATGCTGTTAATTCTGAATACTGCTGTTATCAGCAACGACAAGACCGGCAGCATCTTTCATCTCTATTTTCTGATAACTGAATTTCAGTTCTTCTGTCATTCCTTTTTTCAGCAGTTCAACATCATTCAATACTGAATTTTGTTTGAAACTGATAAGGTGGGCATCGGTAAGTTTGATGCTGTTTACCAGTTTATTGATGCCGTTATTATCCGACGCATAGAACTCGAACGTAACTGTAATCAATGATTCATTTGTAAGAAGGGCCTGATACAACTGCAGGCTTGCTGGTCCGAATAGTTTGGTTACAATAATTGGTTTGTTAATATGCTTACCTGTTGCCAGCCCTGATGAAACATCAATAGGCAGATCAGTTTCAAGATTAAAATCCGTGAGTTCTGACTTACCTGACTGACCGGCATAAGAAGTTTCGCCCCTGAACTTTCCCTGGTGAACACCTTCCACGCTCATAAAAATATCGCGAACATGACCACTGAACATCGCTGTAGTGGCCGCAGCTGCCGGTTGAGACAGAGTAACCGGTGCACTTGTTTTTCCTTTTGAACTGATCACAATATTGCAGGCAACACTATTGTCCAAAGCCTTTCCATTTGTGTTGTAGAGATACCATTGGGCCGCGGTATTGTCGTACTTAACACCCATCTCTGATATAACGGATCCGCTTCCTGCACCAGTAATGATAAATTGAAATTGTGCTTCGGGATTATTATTGAGATATCGGTTATCAATATAGGAACGCGTATTTTTTTCCCGCAGGTTTTTTTCATCTGCCCGTTGAACAAACTGAAGATCGGGATCTGGTGTTGAAAAATATTGCACATTGAATTTGCTTCCTGTAGCCATTGCAGTCTGGTCAAGATTAATAATACTCCATTTGTCCTTAATATAATGTACACCTATTGGATGTGGATTCAGGTCGACGCCATTCTCAATTACAGGAGTGGCCAGAATAATGGCTGTAGTGTTTTTATTGAGTGCAGCAACATCCAGCAACGTACATACGGAATTACAATAACTGTTTGCTTTACTTACAACCTGTATAAATTGTTGTTGGGCTTTGACGTCAACAACAAATATTGACATTGCAATCAAAAAAAAGTAAACACAAAAAAATGATACGCTTCTTTTCATATAAATAATTGCAGCATCAATAAGTGGCGTCTTTATAATTATTAACCGGGTTCGGATCGGGGCTCAGACTGTATGCATAGGCACCCACCTTGTTTCCATACTTTGATTTTGTAAAAGTAAATTCAACGGTAATGTTTTGCTGAACGGCCATATGCCCAAGATTGAAAGTAATATAACCGGCAAAAGGTTGCGCGGCGGTCACTGATGGATCCAGCTTTGCATTGGATGGCATGGTTACCACAGAAACCTCTACCGGTAATACGACTACCATCATCGTGCCCTGCGCATCATCATCATTTTCGTTATGGATTGTAATGCTGCATTTTAAATTGTCATCAACTGCCTGGACAGTTTTTTCTGTGGGTTTATTAATATTGTCTGTAGGCTTTGTCAATTTTTTTACGGCACCCGGGGTGATCGTAACAGATGTAATACTTACATCGGCCTGCCATCTTGCCTGTGCAACCGCAGCTACACTTATCATTGCAGCTGCAATAGGAAGAATAATTTTTTTCATAACTATTTATTTTTGGTGATTGATGAAATTAAATCGACGGATTTTTTATGTTATTAATCGTTACAATGGTCTGGCCTGTATGATCGCCTGTGTTCCGGAGCAATTATTATTTCCTGTATTGCTTATTCTGAATCCCCGGCAGAAAAGGGAATAAGTGCCCGCCGGAACGTTGGGTATATATATAGTAGAAGTTACAGTTCCGCCGCCACTATAAGAAGTTCCACCCAGTGCATACGCATAGTTGTACGTATCCCCAATGGTATTACTTGCAAAGTCGAGAATCTGTGTGTCTACTGCAATGGCCTGGGCGGGCTCCGGTGCATTTGCAAATAAATTTGATGTAACGGTAATGATGAGGTTGGAAACAAAAGTGGTTGTAAATGTTTGTCCGTGTATGCCGGGGATATATGCGGGAACAGCATTAAGATTAATATAATTTCCTGTTTGGCTAAAGAAAAAATATTTAGGTTCATTGCTCCACGCAGGACTTGCAGCGCCGTTAGAAGTAAGTACCTGCCCGGCTGTACCCGTATTGCCATTTATAGCTAAGGTTCCACCAAAGCCAATATTTCCACCCGGGGCAATGGTAAAACGTGGGGTGCCAAAACCATTGATTCCACCATCTTCACTAATTACAAATGATCCTACATCAACACCATTTAAAATCCCTGCGGTCCAGGATTTGCTGATGGTCATGGTTTTTTTGAACTGGATCCTGGGGCCATCGGAATTACCCACCACATCCTGGTTGATGAGCAGTGCTGTTCCGTAATTGGAAAAGCCGTTAAAAGTCAGTTCAAGCCTGGCGGCGGGTGTTGAGGTGCCGATACCAACATTTTGTGCATTTAATGTATGCGTGACAATAATGGCGAAAAGGATTACCAAACTTTTCATTTCAATAAGTTTTTTCAAACCTATCTTAATAAATAATGCAGTGCAACATAACTAAAGTTACATCAGAAGATGAGGGGGCAATAGCTAACTCTTGCCATAAGCTTTATTAATTGCTTCCGTGCGGTTTTGCACATGCAGCTTTTCGTAAATGCGGTGAATCCGCTGACGTACTGTATCTGTCGTGATGAAAAGCTTGTCTGCAATTTCTTTATATAATAATCCTTTGGCGAGTAATTGTAAAACTTCGTTTTCCTTTTCAGAAAGCGTTTTTATTTCTTCAGATGACTTGTCGTTTTGTAAACGGCTGATGACTTTACGGGCAATTTGTGTGCTCATAGGAGAACCACCCGAATGCAGCTCCAGTAAAGAATCAGTAATTTTTCCCAAAGCTGTTTTTTTAAGCAGATAACCACTGGCTCCCGCAGTTAATGCTTCAAAAACTTTTTCATCATCTTCATAAATAGTAAACATAATAAACTGGCTGTTGGGGCAAAGTGGTTTTACTTTTTTTATACACTCAATACCGTTCATGCCTGGCAGATTAATGTCCATAATTATTATATCCGGCTGCCATGCCGGTAATTCGGCAGCCGCTTTTTCTGCATCGGGAAATGTTGCCAGTACTTCAAAACGCTCATCCATTGTAAGGAGGCTGGTCATTCCGTCCCGTACTTCAGGTAAATCTTCGATTATACAAATTTTTATCTGCTGCATACCATAAATATAATATACAACCAATATAATTATAATGGAACGAAAGTTATATTTTATGTTTTCTTAAAAGAAGTTAATGGCAGACTTATCTTTATTTCCACTCCATTTTCTGATTTTATTTCCAGGGTGCCACCAACAGACTGTATTCTTTTTTGCATATTCTTCAAACCGTTGCCCTCCCTTTTATTTTTTTCGGGGAAGCCGATACCATCGTCTTTTATACCAAGCAATAAATTTTTATCAATGCTCACATTTATAAATACTTTTTCGGCCTGTGCATGCTTTACAATATTATGTATAGCTTCTTTTACGGTTAAGAAAACATTTCTCCTTACTTCACCGCTTATTGTAGCTGGCGGGATTATTTCGGGCATGTGAACATTGAGTTGTAAATTATTTTCTTCTGCATATTCTGCCACGTAAGAACGGGTGTAAAATAATAGATCTTCCAGCGTATCGTTTTTCTCATTCATGGCCCAAATCAATTCATTCATTTTTTGGACCAGTTCGTTGGAGTAAGCTGCAATTTTCTCCGTATCTTTTTTTGTTACATCGTTTGAAGAATTTCGTTTTACCTTTTCGCTTAGGAAGCGGATAGAGGAAAGGCCTGCGCCCAGGTCATCATGAATGTCTTCCGCAATTCTTGTCCGTTCTTTTTCAACAATCTGATGTTTTTCTAAAATTATTTTTTGCCGTTCTAATTTCTTTCTATAATAAGTTCTGAAAAGCAAAGCCAATAAACCGACAGCTATAAAACTTTCTAATAAACGGCACCACCATGTTTGCCACCAGGGCGGCGTAATTTTAAAAAAATATGCTATTATTTTAGACGGATATTTTGCTCCCGGATAATCTGCTTTGATCTTTAAATTATACTTGCCAGGTGAAAGGTTAATTAAATTTATTTCAGCATTATGGGTTGGCTCACTCCAGTTATTGTTGCCACTGCCTTCTAAAATATAACTATAATTAATTTTTTTTTCATCATAAAAGGAAGGGCTTGCAACTTTAAATATAATATTGTTTTCTTTGTAAGTAAATTGCTGAACTGCGTTTGCATGCTGGAAAATACTGTCGCCGGCTTTTATCGACACTATAAAAAATTCGGGCGTAAACGAGAAAGTATTTTTTGAAGCAGTGCCAATTTTCAGCAGGCTGGCATTTTGGGTAACAGCAAGAATATTGTTCTCCTTATTTTCAACAATTTTTGAAATGTAGGGATACAGGTTGGCACTCTGCGTAATATTTTCAATAATATAATTATCCCGGGTCACGGTAATTTTATCAAGCCCTGATGAAGTGCCTGACCATATTGTACCGGCCTTATCACAATATAACCAGGTAATAAAATTTTCTGTAAGCCCTTCTTTTTTAGTGATGTGTTTAAGCAATGTCAGCTGTAATTTTTCATTCACCGCAAAACAATACAAGCCGCTTTCTCTTGTGCCTATCCAGACATTATCTGCTTTATCAATTGTTACAGCCCGGGGGGATGGTATTTTTACATCAGTTGAAAAATCATGTATCAATTGCAGATAATTATCCGGATTATCAGGGCTGGGTTGCATTACATACAATTCATCCGCCCTTGATGCAAACCATAACCGACCCTTGCTGTCAAGCGCCGCTTCATCGGGATAGTATTTTATTTTTTGCTGGTAAATTTTTGTTTGCCTGACAATACTGGTCAGATAATCAGATCCTAAAAATGTAATTACTCCATTTGCGTCAACAATACTCCCATATAATTGATTGGAAGTGTCTGTATAGATCAGCAAAGGCTTTATAGCCGGATCATTCAATTTACCTGAAGGAAAACTATAAACATGGTTCGTACTGTTTAAATAAATAAGGTTACCTGCTACCGTAATATTATTTATTCTGTTATCGGTATTTATTACTGAAGTGGTTTTAAAACCGGTTCCTGTTTGCAGAATAATTTTTTTTGTGGATTCACTATAATAAAAAACTGAGTCGCCGGAAACCGTTGTTGCAATTGTATTTACAGCGCTATTAAACGGCTGCGTAATTAATTCAATGTTAGTGTTTATTAATTTTTGAATACCATAGTTTTCAGTAATAAACCATAGCGTTCCTTCTCTGTCTTCAAAAATATCAGACACCCTGTTATTATCAAGGCCATTAACGGCAGTAAATTCTTTTATCCCCCCTGTGCTGTCAATTCTTATAATTCCGCTTTTTTCGGATGTCCACAGATTTTTCTGCCTATCAAAAAATAATGCGATGGGTTTTTTATTTTCAAGTACTTTATATTTTGGGGGCAGCGCTTTAAAAACTATTTTGCCTTGACCTAATTGCAGCTTATCAATTATTTTTATCCCGTCAGCAGTTGATAACCAGATGTCGCTACCATTATCCTGAAAGGAAAATGGAGATAAACCAACAAGCGTTTCTGTAATCCGCTGCTCTTTTATATTATATAAATAAATGCGCCCCCGGTTTTGCCCGGTTGATATGTCGGTGATAATAAGCAGATAATTTTCAACCGCCAGGATATGATTTAAGAACTGGCTATTACTGTCAGTATAGTTTTCAAACAGCGGCATCTTTACAAACCTATTGCCTGAAAAACTATATAGCCCCTGGTCAGCCGCTATGAATAATTTTCCCTGATCGGTTTTGCAGAATGAATTAATAATGGGATAAAATCCATCAATGAGTTTGATTTTTTTTACTGTGCCTTTTGAAATATAATTCAATACGGGACTGTTGCTGGCAATCCAAACTGAATCATCGCCCATTTCAATCGCATCATTTACAACATCAGCACCAAGCCCATCAGCTTTGGTAAAATTGGTAAACCTTACCCCATCATAAATACTCAACCCACTTAATGTTAAAAAATATAATTTGCCTTTGCTATCCTGAAATATTTTTTTCACCCGGTTATTTATTAAACCATCTTTAGGGGTATAACTAACAAACGGCACTTTTTGCGCTGCTGCACCGGCCCAAATGAAAAGGCATGCGAGAAGGGAAAAAGATTTTTGCATACTTAAATGTAATAAGAAAAAAACTTATCCTTCAGTAAGGTAAAATCAAAATAGAAGATCGCATTGGACATAAAAAAAGCCTTCTCAATGAGAAGGCTTAGTGCCCAGAACTGGATTCGAACCAGCACATCCTTGCGAACGCTGCGACCTGAACACAGTGCG
>JBDUCW010000088.1:0-18256 GCA_040003235.1 Ferruginibacter sp.
CACCAGTTATTTTTTCTGTACCCAGTTATTTTTTCAACTGATACAAAAATATTTTTCCCGCCGGATGCTGCTCGTTTATCTCGCAGTAATTATTGGAGGTCTCATTGCGCTTACCTTCCGCGTAAATAATATTACGCTTTCTTTTGAACTGAAACTGCTGGCCTGGCTGCTGCTTTATATTTTATTACTGAGCAGCAATTATCTTTCATTGCATGAAGTGAGGTTTACTTCTTCAAGGCTGGTATTCTGGCTTGTATTTTTTTCATTCTCTATTACTGTGATCATCATTGCAGAAAACAATCAGAAGGAAATTGAGAACCGGAAAAACTATGCAGAGAATCTTTCCAACCAGGCCGATCCTTCCGGTGAAAGGCTGATGAATATCATGCTCACCGATTTCAGAAATGATTTTCTTCAACCCAACTTTGAACGTTTTAAAAATGATTCGGTCAATCATTTTCTGAAAGACAGTCTCATCAATGGGAATTTCCCCGGCTATATCAACAGGTACGATACCAAAGTATATACATTTGACGCAGATGAGCAGCCGCTTCACAACCAGGATTCGGTTGGGTTCAATATGCTCAATACTATTTTAAATACGCAGGCCAAGCCAACTACTATTGCGGATCTTTATTATTATGATGTGTCTTTTGATAAATTCAATTACATCGCAAAAAAAAATATTACGGATACGAATGGAAAAACGATGGGCTATGTTTTTATCCTCGCCAATCCAAAAAAATACAAAGCTGAAGCTTTATACCCCGAATTGTTCTCGGGTCATAATAATAATTCCATAGAAAATTCTTCGGTGTATTCTTTTGCCGTTTACAATAACCTGCAGTTGATCAATAGCCATAATGATTATGCATTTCCCGCAAAGCTCACACCGGTGCAGGTTCCAAAGGAAGACTTTATCCAGATTAAAAAGAACGGCTATGATGAATTGTGGTACAGGGCCAGTGCAGAGAATGTTGTCATCATTGCGAAATCAGATAATTTTTCCATTGAGGCCATTACTTTATTTTCTTACCTGTTCTGTTCTTTTTTATTACTCACCGGTCTTTTCTGGTTGCTTAATTTCTTTGTGCGGAAAGGCTTCATGAAAGATAAAATAAATTCATTACGCCAGATCAGTATCCGCAACCAGGTGCATGGCACGATCATCTTCATCAGTATCCTGTCTTTTATTGTAATCGGTGTTGCTACTATTTTATTTTTTATCAACCGTTATGAAAATACCAACCGCGATAAACTCAGTACCGCTATTCATGTAATGGAAGGAGAAGTGCGCAACTCTCTCGCCGACCTGCAGGCATTTGATGATGTGATCAAAATATATGATGACGCTTACAGGGACAAACTGGAAAAGACCATCGCCCGGATCGCTGAGATACATGCGGCTGATATCAATTTGTATGATCTGAAAGGCGACCTTAAAGTTTCGAGCAGGCCGCTTCCATACAGCAAAGGAATTGTAAGTATGAAAATGGATCCCGGTGCTTATTATCACCTCAGTCATTTAAAAGAGATACAATATTTTAAAGAAGAAAAAATAGGAACGCTCAGTTATCTCAGTAATTATATTCCGGTGATCGATGAAAATGGAAGGGAGTATGCTTATCTCAATATTCCTTATTTCATGTCGCAGACAAGACTGAACCAGGAGATCTCCAATTTTTTGGTGGCCATCATTAATCTGAATGCATTCATTTTCCTGATAGCAGGGATTGTGGCCCTGTTTATCACCAACCGCATTACCCGTTCTTTTTCTTTCATAGGTGATAAAATGAAACAGGTAAATCTTGGAAAGATGAACGAAGCCATTGCATGGAACCGCAATGATGAAATCGGTGAGCTGGTAAAAGAATATAATAAAATGGTAGGCAAACTTGATGAAAGTGCTGCCGCATTGGCTAAGAGCGAGCGTGAAGGTGCATGGCGTGAAATGGCGAGGCAGGTTGCGCATGAAATAAAAAATCCATTGACACCAATGAAACTGAGTCTGCAATATTTGCAGAAAGCCATCAGCAGTAATTCTGATAATGTTCGTGAACTCAGTATCAGTGTAGCGCAGACATTGGTAGAACAGATCGATCACTTAAGCCAGATCAGTGGTGAGTTCAGCCAGTTCGCAAATATTGGTAATCCGAAAAATGAACTCTTCGATCTTAATGACGCGATCAAACCGGTGATACAATTATATTCAATGGAATCCTCGATCAGTATCAGCTGGACGCCTTTTGAAAAACCCGTTTTCATCAATGCTGACCGTACGCATATCAACCGGCTCTTTACCAACCTTATCCAAAACGCGATACAGGCGGTTCCTGAAGGAATAAAAGCGATCATTACAATTGAAAGTTATCTGCAGGATGATAATGCATTAATAAAATTGACGGATAACGGAACGGGGATACCTGAAGAAATGAAATCAAAAATTTTCACGCCCAATTTTACTACCAAGACTTCCGGCACCGGCCTTGGCCTCGCTATGTGTAAAGGAATTGTAGAGCAGGCCAAAGGAAATATCTGGTTTGAAACATCGACCGGCAACGGCACCAGTTTTTTTGTAGAGCTGCCGGTTGCAGAACATTAATTCCTTTTTAGTTTTTGTGTTGCGAGAAAATGTTCAAAATCCTTCAGACTGAAGCTGCTGAGATTCTGTTCTTTGGTAATCATTGCTTTTTGTGCAACAAGAACGCCATACCTCGTGTCGCTGTAGCCTTCTATGGCATGTGAATCGGGATCTATGGAGATCAATACATTTTTATCAACAGCATATCGCAACCAGCGCCAGTCCATATCAAGTCTGCGTGGATGTGCATTCAGTTCTATAACAACTGAATTGGCGGCGCAGGCATCGATAATTTTTTTATGATCAACAGGATAACCCTTACGGCTCAACAGCAATCGTCCTGTCATGTGACCAAGTATTGTTGTATATGGATTTTCAATTGCCTTGATCAGGCGCTGCATGGCTTTTTCTTCTGTCATTTTTAAATTGCTGTGTACAGAAGTGATCACCAGGTCGAACGTTGACAGGATAGAATCACTATAATCGAGTTGGCCATCATTGAGAATGTCGCACTCAATACTTTTAAAAATTTTAAAGGAAGGATATTTCGAATTGAGCTCATCAATATAATGATGCTGTTCTTTAATTCTTTCCTCCGACAATCCCTGTGCATAAAAGGCAGCCTTGCTGTGATCACTGATGACCATATATTGCAAGCCTTTTTCAGCGGCTGCTTTTGCCATGTTTTCAATTGTATCACTGCCGTCACTCCAGTTGCTGTGACAATGAATGATCGCTTTGATATCAGCAGGCTGAATCACTTCAGGGATTTTTTTCTCCTGCGCCAGGTCAATGACCATCGCAGATTCTCTCAGGAATACCGGGATATATGCAAGACCCGCCTGTTGAAAAACTGATTTATCATCTTCAATATTGACTTTAGTAAAATCAACTGAAGTAAATTTTTCTGTAAAGGCCTGAATAAACTCATTACTGGCTGAAGTATTGAACAGGCGCTGCTGCATATTTTCAGTACCGGTATATAACCTGAGTCGAAGCCCATTGGTTAATTTATACAAAAGACTATCGGTCGTTTCCTGTAAAAGTTCCGGGGGAAAAGCAGATTGAAATTTTGGTTTGATCAGGTCATTGGAACTGTTAATAATAAATTCCAGTTCATCAATCGTTTCCATTTGACGGAGGAAGTTGCCGGTGAGTAAAACATTTCCGGCGCCGAATAATTTTTCAAGATATCCTTTGATCTGCGGTACAAATGGTTCTGCCTGCTGGTATAAAAAACTTCCCTGGTTGTTTAAATAGAATTGAATATTCTCGATAATATTCTGCTGTGTTTTTTCTCCAAAGCCTTTTACAGTTTTCAAACGGTTTTCTTCACATGCATATAAAAGTTCACCGATACTTTCGATTCCCATTTCTTTCCAGATGATAAATATTTTTTTTGGGCCGATACCTTTTACCTGCATCATCTCGATAATTCCTGCCGGTGTTTTCTCAAGAATTTCCTGTAAAATTTTTAATTTTCCGGTCTCCAGGAGTTCAATAATTTTTTTTGCAGAAGAGTCGCCGATACCCTTTATTCCGGCTATTTTGTCTTTTTCGATGCTGCTGAGCTGTTCAGGAATTTTTTCAATATGGAATGCGGCGATTGAATATGACCTGGATTTAAAACTATTTTCTCCATGAATATCCATCAGTTTACCCATCAAAGAAAATGTATCAGCTATTTCATAATTGTCCATAAAAATAAAATTACGAACTATACAATGCAACAGGAAAAAAAATAATTTCTCCAATGGCTGCACAAAAAGAAATGAAAAATAATAATACCGGTTCTGAAAAATAAAAAGCCGGGTGAGAAGAAAGAAGAAAATGGCGGAGTCGTATAATTCAATCCCAATAAGACTTACAGGCGAAAAAATATAAAGGCAACTATACTTATTTAAACCGGGGTGGAAGGATAATGCATAAAAAAAGTCCCGGTATAAAACCAGGACTTAGTATTTTTTGCTTGCGAGAAGCAAAGCTTACTTTTTCTTAGCAGCTTTTTTAGGAGCAGCTTTTTTAGCAGCTTTTTTAGGAGCAGCTTTCTTTGCAGCTTTTTTAGGAGCGGCTTTTTTTGGAGCAGCTTTCTTCGCAGCTTTTTTCTTTGTTGCCATTTTTTTGAATTTAATTGTTAGTAAATAATAGTTAAAAGTAAAAACATTTTTCAAACTACCAAAAAAAATTATTTATTTTTTTGGTGATTAGCTTTTTAAAGCATAAAAGCATAAACGTGAATTGTAAAAAAATATTGTTGTATTAAAATGCAATTCACTCAAATTGATTCTGAATAAAAAAAAATAAACCGATACTTTTTTCTTATTTAAAAGACAGTAATAAAAAATAAGCGTTGTTATAAAATGCGAGACTGAGAAAAAATAATAAATGGATTTGTATTTTTTCCTGAATATCATTCAGCTTTTAAAAATGTTTTTTGCAGAGAAATAAACGATGATAATTAACTCAAATAATTTGCGAACTGAAGCCGTAACTAAATGGAGCTTTTAAAAAAACGGTTTCCTTCGAAAGAGAATTTCTATTGATAAGGATTGTTGAATGTTGCTGATAAGCAGTAAGGAAATTCCAGTAGCCAATTCATCAGCCACAAAAAAAAATGATATACTGCTTTCGCAATATATCATTTTCAATTTTTTTTATTTCGAATTAAGCGGTAACTTCTACCGGGGTAACGCTGACAATGTTCATGTCGTTTCTTCCCCTTTTGAATTCAACCACACCATCAGTCAGTGCAAAAATGGTAAAGTCTCTTCCAACTCCTACATTTTTACCCGGATGATAAACAGTTCCGCGCTGGCGGATAATGATATTACCTGCAATAGCTGGCTGACCGCCATATATTTTTACACCTAAACGTT
Organism: Ferruginibacter sp.; assembly: GCA_040003235.1. Classification (GTDB taxonomy): domain Bacteria; phylum Bacteroidota; class Bacteroidia; order Chitinophagales; family Chitinophagaceae; genus Ferruginibacter. The sequence goes on from JBDUCW010000088.1 coordinate 5,458, forward strand.
TGCTGTGTGAATCACGGCCGTTCTTTACGGAACCTTCACCTTTTTTATGTGCCATGTCTTATATTTTTAAAGATTTTTAATAATGGTTCAATTGCTGATTAAGCAATTCCGGTTACGGTAATCCTGGTATAATGAGTACGGTGACCGTGCTTTTTACGGAAGCCTTTCCTTCTCTTCATCTTAAAAGCGATCACTTTTTCACCCTTGATCAGGTCATTTACGATTTCTGCCTGCACTTTTACAGTTACATCTGCACCTACTGTAAGTTTTCCGGCATTGTCGATCATCAATACATCGCCAAATTCTACTTTATCGCCGCTTTTGCCCTCAATATGAGGTACATATAAGCTGTCGCCGGCTTTCACTTTAAACTGCTGCCCGGCTATTTTTACTACTGCTAACATAAGATTCATCTTTTTTAAGGACGGCAAAGGTAAGGCAATATTCTTTATATCGAGCAGGATCATTGAATATTTTTACACAGTCTGCCCTAAAATTACCTGCTCACTATAAAGGTTTTATATTCGCAGCCATGCGGTATTTGCTCAAACCGGTACAATATATATATACGATCTACTGCAGTTTGGTATTTGTTACTATCCTGCTCTTTATTATGCCCCTCGTGATCATTGCTTCTTTTTTTGGCAAGATAAGGGGTGGCAACATTATTACCGTGCTGATCAGGTGCTGGGTGTTTGGCCTGTTCCTCCTCTGCGGCATCCGCCACCGCAATATATGGGAAACAGCACACGACAGCAGCCGGCAATACATTTTTGTAACTAATCACATTTCATTCCTCGATATTCCCATCATCTTTAAGGCCATTCCTCACCAGAAGATCCGCATCCTGGGCAAATATGAACTGAGTAAAGTGCCGGTTTTTGGATTTTTATACCGGCACGTAGTAGTAATGGTAGACCGGAGCAGTCAGGAGAGCAGGGCTAAAAGCGTACGGCAACTTAAATCAGTGATCAAAAAAGGGCTTTCCGTTTATATTTTTCCCGAAGGTACATTCAATGAAACCGGCCAACCGCTGAAAGATTTTTATGACGGCGCCTTCCGAATTGCCATTGAAACACAAACACCCATAAAACCCATACTTTTCCTCGATGCTTACGACCGGCTTAATTACAGAAGTCTTTTTTCATTGAATCCCGGTAAGTGCCGGGCAGTATATCTCGAGGAAATTCCGGTAGAAGGATTAACCATAAAAAATACTGCAGCACTCAAAGAAAAAGTATTTACTGTAATGGAAGAAGCACTGGTCAGGTATAACGCAAGTTGGATAAACGAGCATCCGTAATAGTATTTCTTACGGTGTAGTTATAATAAAATTGATTCCGGCCTTTACTTTTAAATTTGCTCCATTGCTGATATGAATGCTTCTGCAGGAAGTGCTGAAATTAATCTCCGGATAAACAGGAAGTCCACTGGTCAGGAATACGTCTGTATAGGAATCGGGGACTTTGCCCGAACCCCAGTTGCTTACATTTTCCCAGGCGCTGTTATTACTTCCGTTCCAATAAGCAGTAATACGTAATAATGTTGTATCACTATAATCGGTACCATTTATTAAACAGCGGTATTTATTCCCGGTATAAGCAGCAGGTATGTTTGTAAGTCTTAAACTTGCTGTGTTAACACCTGAATAAACATTATCATTGTTCATATTTACAAAACCAAAACCTGTATCAGCTTGCCACTGAAAATTGTTTCCTGTTATTGCGGTTCCAATATTACAGTTTCCGCCTGTTGTAACCTGCACTCCTGAACTATCAACATGAACTACAAAAACAAATGCTGTATCACTGCAACCAAATGAATTGGTTGCAATTAAACGGTAACTACCGGGCAATACGTGAGATGGATCTGCAGTATTCCAGGTGTTAGTATAACCTGTAGTATTATATAGAGTTGAAATATCTGCAGTACAATTCTGGCAAAATAAATTAATGCTGGTATCCAACCCAAGTGAAGGTTTCGGATTTACAGTAAGCAATGCTGGATTTGTATATGCTGTATGTGCGCAGCCGTCATAAAATTTGCAGCGATATTCTTTATTATTCATCGAAGTATTTACGGAGGCGAATATCAGACTGTCTAAGCCCAAAGGATGATTAAAGCCCTGTGTCCCGGCAATATCATTCCAGGTGATCCCGGCATCAACGCTTTCCTGCCATACTTTATAACCAGGATCAAAATTGCAGCCTGCAATAAAGAAAGCACTGTTGCTGTCACATTTCTGTTGTGGCTGCGGATGAACAAGCACTGACATTGCAGGGCATGTACCTGATGGCTGTGCTACCTGTGCAGATAAATTAACGAAATTGATCAGCGATCCGATGAAAAAAAACAAACACTTTCTCATTCAGTTGTTTTAAGATTGCGTGGAATTATTATAAAAATAGCGGAATATGCCCAGATTGTTTGTTTCATAAGCAGATAGTTGCAGGTTGAATTACGCAACCTAACTTTGATCTCTTAATCTCAACTTATTTATTGAACAAATTACCTGACATATTTTTTAATGAATCTGCCTTAAATAAAAACTCTTGCTGGGCTGAAATAATTCTTCCATTGGCTTTGCCTGTTAATTATACTTACTCAGTACCACAGGAAATGATTTCGAAATTACATCCGGGCGTCCGGGTGGAAGTAATCCTGCGCAATAAAAAGTATGCAGGTCTTTTTAAAAAGTTTGTAGAAGTGCAACCCGCATTTGAAACAAAAGATATCCTGAATGTACTGGATGATGAACCACTGTTGTATGCACCTCAATTAAAATTATGGCAATGGATCAGCCAGTATTATATGTGCAGCGAAGGTGAAGTGATGGCCGCTGCACTTCCTACCAATTTTAAACTCAGCAGTGAATCTATTATTGTTTATAATGAAGATGCAGGTGATGATTTTTCACATTTGGGTGATGAAGAATTTTTAATTGCAGAAGCGTTGCTGCTGAAAAAAGAGCTGCGGTTAACCGAAGTGCAACAACTGCTGGACGCTACGCATGTTTACCCGATCATTAAAAAACTGATCGATAAAAAAATATGCTTTATCTGGGAAGAACTGCAGGAACGCTATACCGTAAAAAAAGAAAATTATGTTGTTCTTAATCCGGAATATAGTGATGAAGAAAAACTCAGCTCGCTGCTGAATGAATGGACCCGGGCTCCCAAACAAATGGAACTGCTGCTCGCATACCTTCATCTTCAAAAAACAGAAGGCGATGTCAGCCAGCCGGCATTATTAAAAAAATCAGGCGCAACAGCAGCACAATTAAAAGGACTTGCAGATAAACAGATCATCCGCATTGAAAAAAGAACTGTCGATCGGATCGGCATGTTGTACAAAAATGTTATGGTGGATTTTGAATTCAGTCCTGCGCAACTTGAATGTTTTGAAAAAGTAGAAGAAGTATTTCTTGCAAAAAACGTGTGCCTCCTGCATGGCGTAACAGGCAGTGGTAAAACACAGGTTTATGTAAAGCTCATCGAAAAGCAAATTGCATCCGGTAAACAGGTTTTATACCTTTTACCGGAGATTGCACTCACTGCGCAGATCATCCGCAGGCTGCAAAAACATTTTGGCGGTAATATCGCCATCTATCATTCTAAATTCAATAATAACGAACGCGTTGAATTGTGGAATAAGATCCGTACGGGCGAAATTAAAATTGTACTTGCTGCAAGAAGCGGGCTCTTCCTGCCTTTCAAAGAACTGGGTTTGATCATTGTGGATGAAGAACATGATCCGTCTTACAAGCAACAGGATCCTGCTCCAAGATACCATGCACGGGATGCTGCCGTTTTTTATGCGTCACTTTTTAATGCAAAAGTATTATTGGGCAGCGCTACACCTTCTGTAGAAAGTTATTTCAATGCGGTGCAGGGTAAATATGCTTTGGTAGAATTAAATGAACGTTTTGGAGGAATAAAATTACCCGCCATTGAATTTGCAGATACAAGACAGGTTGCGAAGAAAGGAAAAGTAATGATCAGCCCTCAATTGAAACAGGCGATGCAGGAAGCACTCGATGCCGGTAAGCAGGTGATCCTTTTTCAGAACAGGCGCGGCTACGATCCATACCTGATCTGCGGCACCTGCGGTTATATTCCCAAGTGTACGCATTGCGATGTATCCCTCAACTGGCATAAATTCAGTAATAAACTGCAGTGCCATTATTGCGCAAGTACTTATCCCAAAATAATTTCCTGCCCCGCATGCGGCACGCAGACATGGGTAGAAAAAAATTTCGGCACTGAAAAAATTGAAGAACAACTGGAAGAAGATTTTCCAAAGAACCGGATCGCAAGAATGGATGTTGACAGTGTTCGTGGTAAATCGGCGCACGATAATCTTATTCAATTATTCGAACAGCACCGGTTCGATATCCTGGTAGGAACACAGATGGTTGTGAAGGGACTTGATTTCGATAATGTGAGCCTGGTTGGAATTTTAGATGCCGACGGATTATTAAGCTTCGCAGATTTTCGGGTAAATGAAAGAGCGTTCCAGATGATGGAACAGGTAAGTGGCCGTGCAGGCCGGAAAAATGAACAGGGCAGGGTGCTGATACAAACAGCCAATCCAAAACATCCGGTATTGCAGCTCGTGCAGCAGCACGACTATAAAAAATTTTATGAAGTGGAGATCCAGGGACGGCAGCAATTTTTTTATCCGCCCTACAGCCGCATTGTGTTGATCACTTTAAAACATAAGGAAGCGGATACAGTGAAAAATGCTTCGGAAAAATTAGCCGCATTGCTTCGCATGGATCTGGGAGAATATGTTGTAGGCCCCGCTGCTCCTGTCATTGCAAGGATCCGCAATCAATACCTGATGGAGATCATGATCAAATTACCCAAAGAACCGGGAAGGAGTATGAGTTATAAAAAAGTGATCCGAAACCATGTGAATCTTTTGCTGAGTGAAAAAAATTATAAGCCGGTTACCGTTTTAATGGATGTAGATCCTGTTTAAATTAAAAATTAAAAATTAAAAATTAAAAATTAAAAATGGAACTGCAACAGAATTTTTCTTTGAAACATTACAATACTTTCGGTATTGATGTATCGGCGAAATATTTTGCATTGTTCACTTCCGTTGATGAACTTGCAGAACTTTTAAATCATGCATCAACACTAAACCATCTAAACCCTAAACTTCTAAACCCTAAGCCTTCAAACCTTATTTTGGGCGGCGGCAGTAATTTACTCTTTACTAAAAATTATGATGGACTGGTTTTAAAAAATGAACTGAAAGGGATTCAAAAGATCCATGAAGATGAAACACACATTTATATAAAAGCAGGTGCAGGCGAAAACTGGCACCGGTTTGTATTGTATTGCATTCAGCATAATTATGCCGGGGCTGAAAATCTTTCTTTGATTCCAGGCAATGTGGGCGCGTCTCCCATGCAGAACATCGGCGCTTACGGCGTTGAAATAAAAGATATTTTCCATGAGCTGACTGCTTTGCATCGCGCAGAAAAAAAAATAGTAACGTTTAATTTAAATGACTGCAGATTCGGTTACCGCGAAAGTGTTTTTAAAAATAAATTCAAAGATCAGTTTGTTATCACTGATGTTACTTATAAATTAAATAAGCAACCAAAATTAAATACAGCTTACGGTGCCATTGAACAGGAACTGCAGCGGATGAATATCAAAGACCCCGGCATTAAAGATGTTTCGGATGCCGTGATTAATATCCGCCGGAGCAAATTGCCTGATCCGGCAGTAACCGGTAATGCAGGGAGTTTTTTTAAAAACCCTTCCGTGACCAATGAACAGTATACCATACTGAAAGAAAATTTTCCTGAGATGATTGGATATGCATTACCAAATGGCTTTACCAAACTTGCTGCAGGTTGGTTGATTGAACAATGCGGCTGGAAAGGAGTGCGCAAAGGCGATGCAGGTTGCCATCCCAAACAGGCACTGGTACTCGTAAATTATGGTCATGCAAAAGGAACTGATATATTTGATCTGAGTGAAGAGATCCTGCAGAGTGTAAAACAAAAATTCAATGTTGTACTGGAACGTGAGGTAAATATTATTTAACTTAAAGCACCATATTGTCAATAAACCTTCCTTTAGTGGTAGAAAATACCTGATAGACAACCTCCTTTTATTTCCTAGGCCTTGATTGCTCCACGGCCGCTTAGGCCGCATGTTTGTTCCGACGCTGCCTTCGCAGCTTTACTTCAAAGGCTTCGCCAATGAAGCAATCCCGACTGAAGTCGGGACCGGTCCGAAAGAGGCGTCTCCATCCCGATAGCTATCGGGAGTAGCAGTTCAATTCATTGCAGAGAATTTGACCTGAAAAAAATAAGCATTTTCTTTATTTGTATTTGCTGAACGATATTCTGAAGCTGTTCATCACAGTAGCACAAAAGCTTAATCACTGCTTCTCCGAAAACGGGTTGTATATCGTTTTCGGTCGCCTTTTTTGGTTCTTTTTTGGCGAAACAAAAAAGAACAATTATAATTTTAATTAAAAAATTTAAGATTAGACTATTAGCACGTATACTAAATACTTCCAAATATTTTCTGCAAAGCTTCGGCGAATTTTACCGGTGCAAAGGAAAGTTCTTTCTTTGCCTTGTCAATTATGAAACCCGTACGCACCGGCCTTTTGGCAGGTTGCGTAAAATTAATTGCATTTGTTTCTGAAAGGAATTGTTTATCAAGTTTGCAATATTGCGCAACCGCAACCGCCATATTGTAAGGTGTCATTACTTCCTCACCGGATAAATGATAAATGCCTTTTGCTTTTTTTTCAATGATCAGGATAATTCCATTGGCAAGGTCTTCCACATAAGTAGGCGTGCGCCATTGATCACTCACCACACGTATCGGTTTTTGGGCCGCCAGATTTTCTTTTACCCAACTGATAATATTGCTCCGGTTGCCACTGAGCACACTGCCATAAACAAGACAGGTTCTTGCAATAGCAAAATCAAGTCCGCTTGCTTCCACCGCTTTTTCTGCGGCTACTTTACTGCTTCCATAATAATTGGCAGGAGCGGTAATGGCAGTTTCATCATACATTCCTTTATCGCCATCAAAAACAAAATCGGTACTGATGAAAATAAAAAAAGATTTGATCTCCTTACAGGCATCAATCAAAAAACGGGTAGCGGTTACATTGAGATTCCAGCATTCAACAGGATGTACTTCGCATTCATCCACCTGCGTCATGGCTGCTGCATGAACTACAATATCCGGACGGCAGTCTAATAAAAAATTATTTACCGCAATGCCATCGGTAATATCAAGTGCACAATAAGTATATCGCTCATTTTCAATAAACGGAATTCTGCTGCTGCCCTTACCCGTTGCAATGATATGATGCACTGTTTTTTCCAGCAATGATTTTACCAGGTGCTGCCCCAGTAATCCGTTTGCGCCTGTTACCAGTATTTTCATTGCTTAAAGATAAATCAACTGTCCGTAATGCAGATTGATCATCTTCATGGTAAAGAAATGCTGCTCTTTGTTTTGAACTGCGGACATTCATTACTGATGTGAGCCTCTGATGTTTCGCCAGTATTAAATATCAGCGATGAAACCATTGAAACTATAAAAATCTGCGTTCTATGTTTCAGAATGCGTATTTTTGACACATACTTAAGTAAGCTGCATTTTGTTGCAACTGGTTTAAGATAATTTTATTTTTGTTAGAGAATGGATAAGAAAATTAAAAAAATAGGAGTGCTGACTTCCGGGGGTGATGCACCTGGTATGAATGCTGCGATCCGTGCAGTAGTGCGTACCGGTATTTATTATGATCTGGAAGTGTTCGGCATTATGCGTGGCTATCAGGGAATGATCGATGACGATATTGTCAAAATGGAATCACGGAGTGTGGCGAATATTATTCAAAGGGGCGGTACCATTTTAAAAACGGCACGCTGCAAAGAATTTTTTGAATACGAAGGAAGAAAAAAAGCATACGATAATCTTAAAAAGCGTGAGATCGATGGATTGGTAATTATCGGTGGCGATGGAAGTTTCCGCGGCGCACGCCAGTTTCATGAAGATTTTGATATTCCCAGTATCGGGTTACCGGGTACCATTGATCGCGATATTGCAGGAACCGATCTTACCATTGGTTTTGATACTGCTGTAAATACTGCTGTAGAAGCTATTGATAAGATCCGTGATACTGCTGATGCACACGACCGTCTTTTTATTATTGAAGTCATGGGCAGGGATGCCGGCTTTATTGCACTGCATAGTGGTATTGCAACTGGCGCAGAGAACATTCTTATACCCGAACGCAAAACAGATATCGAAGCGCTGATCGTTTCACTGAAAGAAAAAACAAAAAGAAAAAAACTTGTCAACCTGATCGTTGTAGCAGAAGGCGATGAATTCAAAGGCGCTGACGGTGTTGATAAAATGCTGAAACAGCATCTGCCCGATCTCGATACCAGGATCTGTGTGCTGGGCCATATACAGCGCGGTGGCAGTCCCAGTGCGATGGACAGACTGATCGCGAGCAGGATGGGTTATCATGCGGTGGATTGCCTGTTGAATGATCAGTATAATATCATGATCGGTATCAAAGAGAACAGGATGCATTACACACCATTGGATAAAGCAGCTAAAACAAAAACAAGAGTTACCGATGAGTGGATGAAGATCGTGAAGATTTTATCGAGTTAAGAATAAAGTATGTTTGGTGTTTGTGGTTTGGCGTTGTGAACAGTTTACTATTAATGCGAGCGACTTTAAATTTAAAAAACGCCAAACAAAAAACGCCAAACACAAAACACCAAACGGAAAACGCCAAACGGAAAACGCCAAACAGTGTTTACATTTTCAAATTTAAAAAGTTTACAAAATACATGAGCAAGCACATTACGAAATACCTGCACAGTGATATGGATAAACAGGCAGGCATTGCGCATTCTCAGAAACGGACAAAGATCGTTGCAACAGTAGGACCGGCCTGCGACACTTATGATAAACTGCTGGAACTGGTAAGAGCAGGTGTAAATGTTTTCAGATTGAATTTTTCTCACGGCACTTATGAAGATAAAAAAATGGTGATCGAACATATCCGTCTGATCAATAAAAAAGAACCATACAATATTGCCATTCTTGGAGATCTGCAGGGACCGAAACTCAGAGTAGGTGAACTCGCCGGAGGCAGTATTGAACTGAAAGAAGGCGACCGCATCATTTTCACTACCGAAAAAATGATCGGGAATAAAAATATGATCTATGTTTCTTATCCGAATCTTACAACCGATCTGAAAATAGGCGAACGCGTTTTTCTGGATGATGGTAAAATGGAAGTAACGGTTATACAAATTCTCAATGATAAGGAAATTGAAGTGGAAGTTAGTCTTGGCGGCACACTGCTCCCCAAAAAAGGCGTGAATCTTCCTGACTCTGCGCTGACAATGCCTTCACTTACAGAAAAAGATATTGCAGATCTTGAATTTATTATTGAACAGAATCTTGATTGGGTGGCACTTTCCTTTGTCCGCAAGGCCATTGATATTGTGAACTTGAAAAAACGCATCAAGGAAAAGAACAGTAAGATTAAAGTCATTTCCAAAATAGAGATGCCCGAAGCCCTGAAAAATCTTCGCGACATCATCATTGAAAGTGATGGTATCATGGTGGCACGCGGCGATCTGGGTGTTGAAGTGGAAATAGAAAAAGTTCCGATCATTCAAAAAGACATCATCCGTAAATGTATGCACAGGGCCAAACCGGTAATTGTTGCTACGCAGATGATGGAAAGTATGATGGACCGTACCAAACCCAACAGGAGTGAGGTAACGGATGTAGCCAACGCTGTATTGGAAGGTGCCGACGCAGTAATGCTGAGCGGTGAAACAGCGATGGGAAGTTATCCGACACTGGTAGTGGAAACGATGAGCAAGATCATCATGGAAGTAGAGAATACAGTGTACGATTACAATAAAGACGAATTTCTTGCTCCTCAAAAACATTCACCAAGCTTTTTAAGCGATGCCATTATTTATGTGGCCTGCAAACTGGCGCAGGATACCGAGGCTGCTGCGTTGATCGGAATGACGCAAAGCGGTTATACTGCTTTTATCATGAGCAGTTACCGGCCCAAATCACCGCTGTATGTTTTCAGCAAAGAAAAGACCCTTATTAATCAGTTAAGTCTCAGTTGGGGTGTACGTGCTTTATATTATGATGAAGAAGAAAGTCTTGATGATATCATCATGGACCAGATCAATATTTTAAAGGAACGTGGTTTTATTAAAGCAGGTGATGTCGTGATCAACAGTGGCAGTACGCCGATTGCATTACATTTACCGACGAATATTGTGAAGGTGACGAAAGTGCAATAACAGCAATTAAAAATTAATAATTAATAATTCTTTCAGCACAGGAAGTCATTTTGGTTTGAATACCTTTTTGGATAGATATTTTTTAATTTTTACTTTTTACTTTCCCTCACTGTATTAACTTTATCAATTCTATTCATGATAACTTTAATAAAGATGTACAAATACTTTTTCATATTCCTTTTTCTTGCCAATACGATCAACGCACAGAAGAGCAATGAAAAGAACCTGGTCATCATCACACTCGATGGAATGCGTTGGCAGGAAGTATTTGGCGGCGCCGATAGCAGCCTCCTGTTTCAAAAAAAATATATCACTAAAGATTCCACAGCGATTGTAAAAAAATACTGGTCGGTAAATGCTGAGCAACGCCGGCAGATGATCTTTCCTTTTTTATGGAACACGATTGCAAAACAGGGACAGATCTACGGCAACCGTTATCTTGGTAATGATGTAAATAATAAAAACCCGTATTGGTTTTCTTATCCGGGTTACAATGAGATTTTTACGGGCTTTCCTGATACGCTGGTCAACTCAAATGATTATAAAGCAAATCCCAATGAGAACGTACTTGCATTTTTAAATAAACAGTCTGCTTATAAAAATAAAGTGGCGGCGTTTACCAACTGGGATGCTTTTAAAAGAATATTAAATGAACAGCAGAGTGGGTTCATGGTAAATGACGGGATGGAAAATATTCCTGAAAAATATTTAAAAGACAATCCTGCTTTGCAGGCACTGAACCAGGTGCAGTTCAATGTTCCGGCATTGTGGGAAACGGATAGAATGGATGGCATCACTTACCAGATCAGTAAAGAATTTATTAAGGCCAATCATCCGAAAATATTTTATTTAAGTTTTGGTGAAACAGATGAATGGGCACACGAAGGTAAATATGATTATTATCTCGACGCCGCTCATTACTGCGATGATATGATCCGCGATCTCTGGAATTATCTGCAGTCGGATGCATTTTACAAAGGCAACAGCACTTTACTCATCACAACTGATCATGGCCGTGGGCGCGGCGATCAATGGACAAGCCACAACAATAAAATTCCTTTCAGCAATGAGATCTGGTTTGCAGCAATGGGACCATCAATAAAATCATTGGGAGAAATAAATACGAAGCAACAGCTTTACCAGGCGCAACTGGCACAGACCATCGCTGCAATACTTGGTTACAATTTTACAACCAATCATCCGGTGGAAAGCAGGATTGAAGAACTGTTTAAATAGGTTCAAAACGTTCGAATATTGAAAAGATCCGCAAGTTATAAAAAACCTTGTACCTCTTAAACCTTGAACTTCTTAAACCTTTTTTATCTCCAGCTACAGATAATAACTCCCGCGATAATATTACCGGCAACAGCATAACCTGCATTGATAAGAAACAAACCAAAGGGTTTTTTCTCATACAGATAATTTATGCCAATAGTTGCTGAAGAAAAACATAGTCCCAGTAAGCAACCGATTTTGATGCCGCTCATCCAGTTGGTTGGTTCCTCCGGAAACATGCGGTTTGCAATGATTGCTATAGCAAGACTCTGTACAAACATCAAAATAAACGAGCCACCAAACATCAGACCCATACCTTTTTTTGCGTCTGGTTTATTTACATCAATATTTAAATATCTTATCCAGGGTTTTACAAACAATAATTTGGAATACCATAACGCTCCCAGTATAAAATAACCCAAAGCGCCAAGCCCAACGGCTATCCAGTTAATGTAATCGAATAATGTTGACATGGTTTTTAATTTAAGGTTGTTGGTAAAGTAAGAATTTAAAATTAAAAAGTGAAAATTCTTTTAGAACGATAACAATTATAGATTAGCTGTCACAAAAAATGTTATCCAATAAAAAGCGGATCAGAAAAGCGAGCAGTTACTGGCGTTTAAGAAATTATTAATTATTAATTATTAATTATTAATTCTTAATTCTTAATTATGTATTTTAAGTTTTCATAAACTTCAACAGGTTCCGCCTCGCCTGGTTCTTGATCTTATTCTGAAAGAACCGGTTCCAGCCCAATAGCCATCCGCTGAAACCCAATGCCTGTACACTCCAACGGTGCAGACTGAATGCATCGCTGTGTTCCATGATCAGTCCGTTATCGAACTTCATATTTGCCCGTATTTTATTCACTACTTTTCTGCCGGTTTTGGAAAAGGTATACGTTGCCACCCAATCACAGGTACTATATTCTTCATCAAGGTGAATGATATTTCCATACGTTAAGGAGAAGTCTTTTGCATTTTTTGCCAGCATCTCCCACATGCAGCGCACTTCATCCCCCTGCAATAAACCAAACACCGGATCTGAAAATACGATATCATCCGTATAACAACTGTTCATGGTTTGATAATCCAGTTTTGCAAAGGCCGTATAGAACTTGTTGATGATTTCTTCATTCGTATGCATGACAAACAATATTGTTTCGCTAAATTTAGC
>JBDUCW010000089.1:0-18169 GCA_040003235.1 Ferruginibacter sp.
AGAAAATAAAAAAATTCCAAATAAAGATGGTGTAAGGTTAGATGTAATCAATGCATTGAAAAAACTGAAAGTGCCTGTACTTCGCTGGCCGGGCGGTTGCTTTGCAGATACTTACCATTGGAAAGATGGTGTGGGACCAAAAGCAAAACGGCCCTCTATGCTTAATGTATGGTGGGGTAATGTAAAAGAAGATAATAGTTTCGGCACCAACGAGTTTCTGAATATGTGTGAAGAAATCGGAGCTGAAGCGTACCTCAGTGGAAATGTCGGCAGTGGCACGCCTCAGGAATTATCTGATTGGGTTAAGTACACAACGCATCCTTCAGGAAGCAGCCCAATGACGGATCTCAGACAAACTAACGGCAGAGAGAAACCGTGGAAAGTAGGCTTCTGGGGAATGGGTAATGAAGCCTGGGGATGCGGAGGAAATATGACTGCAGAATGGTATGCAAATGTTTATAAACAGTATGCAACCTTTATGACAAACTGGAATAACAGCGATAAATTATTTCGGATAGCCAGTGGTGCATCGGATAATGACTATCACTGGACTGAAGTATTGATGCGTGACATTCCTTTGAAAATGTTTGATGCACTGGGACTGCACCATTACAGCGTAATAGACTGGAATAAAAAAGGTTCATCAACAGACTTTACTGAAAAGGAATATTTTACAACAATGCAGCGCTCGCTGATGATGGAAGAACTGGTAACAAAGCATAGTGCTGTAATGGATAAATACGATCCTAAAAAAACGAAAGCACTTGCTGTAGATGAATGGGGCGGTTGGTATGATGTAGTGCCGGGAACCAACGAGGCGTTTCTGTTTCAGCAAAATACAATGCGTGACGCAATGATCGCCGGATGCAACCTGAATATTTTTAATAATCATTGCGACAGGGTAAAGATGGCAAATCTTGCCCAGATCATAAATGTTTTACAGGCGGTTATTCTTACCGATCAGGAAAAAATGATCCTGACACCAACGTATCATGTAATGGAGATGTATAATGTTCATCAGGGGGCAACAATGCTGCCCATGAAAGTGATAAGCAATGATTACATTTTTGGCAATGAGAAATTACAGGCTGTCTGGGCATCTGCTTCTAAAGATAAAGCAGGGCTTACTCACCTTTCATTGGTAAATATTGATGCAAACAAAACACAGGATGTAGTAATTGACGTGGATGGAGCTTCTTATAAAAATATAAAAGGCCGGATCCTCACTTCAAAAAAATTACAGGATTATAACAGTTTTGAAAACCCGGATAATATAGTTCCTGTTGAATTTAATGGAGCTCAGATAAACGGGAATAAATTAACGATAAAACTTCCTCCTTTCAGTGTGGTGGTTTTAGAACTCAATTAAAAAAATCGCTGGATTGCTGCGCATGAAAAAAATTGCCCCCCTTATATTTTCAATTTTTTGCATCACAGCAAAGTTATATTCGCAGGTAAGGGTTCCACAAATTGTGAGTGACAGCATGATCCTGCAAAGAGATGCCAGGTTAAAAATCTGGGGCTGGGCATCTGCTCAAGAAAAAATAACTGTAAAATTTAATAGCAAAACATATAAAACCAAAGCCGATGAAAAAGGGAATTGGTCCGTTTATCTAAGCCCTATGAAAGCCGGTGGCCCTTACAGCATGAGCATTTCAGGCATCAATAATATTAGCCTTAAAGAAATTTTAATTGGTGATGTATGGCTTTGTTCAGGCCAATCTAATATGGAACACTACATGGCACAGCATGAAGTGCTGTATGCGAAGGAAATTGCGGAAGTAAATTATCCACAGATAAGACAATTCAAAATTCCCACCAATGCAAAAATGGACGGGCCTCAAATTGATGTGCTGCCAACTTCGTGGAAATGGGCTAACCCGAAAAATATCAGAAGCTTTACCGCTGTTGGATATTTCTTTGCAAAAGAACTATATGAAAAATACCATGTACCTATCGGCATCATCAATTCAACTGTGGGCGGTACTCCCATTGAAGCATGGACAAGCGAAGAAGGCTTCAAAGATTTTTCTGAAATAAAAAAAATTATTGAAAAAAATAAAGATGCTGTATATTTAAACAGTTCCGGCGCACAGGCCTTGAATGGTAATAACAACAGGGTGCCAAGAACAACTCAGGATAAGGGTTTAACCGGGCCACTCACATGGTTTGATGTTAACTATATACCAAAAGGATGGAGAACAATTGCAATACCGGGTTATTGGGAAGACCAGGGCATAAAAGATTTGAACGGAGTTGTTTGGTACCGCAAAGAAGTTGACGTACCAGCTTCTATGATTGGTAAACCTGCAAAAGTATTTTTAGGAAGAATTGTGGATGCTGACATTTGTTATATTAATGGAAAACAAGTTGGCGCCACCACTTACATGTATCCGCAAAGAAGATACAATGTTGCAGAAGATGTGTTAACAGCTGGCAAAAATATCTTTGTGGTAAAAGTCACTAATAATAATGGCAAAGGTGGTTTTGTGCCAGACAAACCTTACTATCTTTTTTCCGGTAATGATACGATAGACCTTAAGGGGTACTGGCAATATAAAGTTGGTGAAGTATTTTCTCCGCAAGGATTTTTTGCTGGCGGAGGCAGAGGCCCGATCGCTGCACAAAACCAACCTGCTGCACTTTACAATGGAATGATTGCACCCCTTACAAATTACACTGTTAAAGGTTTTCTATGGTATCAGGGAGAAGCCAATACAGGAAAACCCGCCGAGTATGCAAAACTCCAACCAGCTCAAATATCAGACTGGCGCAACAAATGGAATATGGGAGAACTACCGTTCTTATTTGTACAACTACCGGGATTTATGGATTATAATTATCTACCCTCAGAAAGCAGTTGGGCTGCATTCCGCGAAGCCCAGTTTAAATCCTTGTCAGTTTCAAATACAGGTATGGCCGTTGCAATTGATTTAGGCGAATGGAATGATATCCATCCTGACAATAAAAAAGAAGTGGGAAGACGGCTTGCACTGCTGGCAGAAAAAAATGTTTATGGTGAAAACGTTATTGCTTCCGGCCCCCTTTTTCAATCAGCAACTATTGAAGGAAATAAAATTAATATTTCTTTTACCAATACCGGTAGTGGTTTAATAAGTAATGACGGAGAAGAACTCAGTGAGTTTGCGATTGCAGGAGCAGATAAAAAATTTGTATGGGCTAAAGCAAAAATTGAAGGCGATAAAGTGATAGTGATGAGCGAAGAAATTGCAAAACCGTTGTATGTAAGATATGCATGGGCCGACAATCCGGTTAATCCTAATTTGTATAATAAAGAAGTCCGCGCGGATGGTTCTGTCGGACGGGGCTTACCTGCATCACCATTCAGAACCGATAATTAGTTTCTATTTTAAAAATATTTAGTGCATGAAAAGAATTTTAATTTACGTTCTCTTTTGCTGGACCTGTAGATCGTATGCACAGACTACAATAAAAGAAACCTCCAAATATTCTAAGCCTGTAAGCTTTACTGCTGCGCAGGATCACGACAACATGTTAATGCAGTTGGGTATACAAAAATTAAGACCTGGGCCAAGCGGAAATGAATCGGCACCTAATCATGCGAATTATGACGAAGCTATTGCAAATCCTTGTCCGCAACTACCCGATATACTGACACTAAACAATGGAAAAAAAGTTATCGCTGCAAACATCTGGTGGCAGCAACGCAGGCCGGAATTGCTGGAAACTTTTGAAAAAGAAGTATACGGACGCATTCCTAAAAATGTTCCGAAAGTAACCTGGACAGTCAAGGTTGTTGATAGAGAATTGGTAAATCGCATACCTGTTATAGCAAAAGAATTACTAGGCCATGTAGACAACAGTTCATATCCGCTGATCGATGTAGATATCAAGGCCGTGTTGGTAATACCTGCGAATTTAAAAGGGCCTGTTCCGATATTAATTATGTTTGGAAAACCTGCCTTACCGGCACCTGCTCAGCCATCTCCTGATGACTTACAAAAAATAAATTCATCATTCAAAGAAATGATGATTAAATCGGATCCTTCTGTAAAAGAAATTTTTGAAAAATATCCGGCCTATCAGCCTATAACAAAGTTGCCTGCCCCTAATTTTTTTGCACCGCCAAAAGCTGACGAAGAGTTAACAAGAGAGGAAAGATTACTTGCATCAGGCTGGGGTTATATCACACTCGATCCGGAAAGTATACAGGCTGATAATGGTGCAGGACTTACCAAAGGAATTATTGGACTGTGCAATATCGGTCAGCCGCGCAAGCCCGAAGACTGGGGTGCTTTGCGTGCATGGTCCTGGGGTGCAGCGCGAATGCTGGATTATTTAGAAACAGATTCCTTGGTTGATGCAAAAAAGGTTGGCATCGAGGGAGTATCAAGATATGGTAAAGCGGCTTTGGTTACACTTGCGTTTGAATCCAGGTTTGCGGTTGGTTTAATTGGCTCATCAGGTAAAGGAGGAGCGGCATTGCATCGCCGTAATTTTGGGGAGGCCGTAGAGAGTTTAACAGGTACAGGCGAGTATCACTGGATGGCTGGAAACTATTTAAAATATGGAACAGAAGAATCTTCCTTCGGTAAAAAAACAGGTTGCGACTTACCGGTAGACTCACACGAATTGATTGCACTTTGTGCGCCGCGACTGACTTTCATAAGTTATGGTATTCCTGAAAAAGGGGACGCAAAATGGCTTGATCAGCCAGGAAGTTATATGGCTACGGTAGCAGCCGGCGTAGTATTTAAATTATTAGGCACAAAAGATATTGGCGTTACAAATGATTACATGAATGAAAAAATGCCACCTGTATTATCTGGTTTGCTTGATGGACAATTGGCATGGCGGCAACATGATGGCGGTCACACTGATGCGCCAAATATGCAGACCTTTATTATTTGGACCAGTAAAATGCTGAACTATCAAAAAGTAATCAAATAAAACCTGGCGTAAAATCTTCGAATGAAAAAAAGAAAGTACTTCATATCGGTTTTAGGTTGTTGCTTAACATTCCTGGGTGTCAATGCTCAGTCTGCAAAAAACATTATCAGCAGTCCGGATAAAAAAATTACGGTAAGCTGTAACGTGGCCCAGGCAACCTATTCAATTGCTTGCAATGGAACACAGGTGATTACTGATTCAAAGCTGGGTGTGGTAAGAGAAGATGAAGATTTTTCTCAAAATTTACAATTGATCAGCATATCAGCACCAACTATAATAAAAGATAATTACAGGATTTTAAATGCAAAAAAAAGTAACATCATTTATACAGCGACGCAAAGAATATTTGAAACCAAAACTTCATCTGGAGAAAAAATGAATATCGTTTTCCGGGTTTCAAATGATGGTGTTGCATTTCGATATGTATTTCCTGGAAAATCTTCCGGTGTAAAAAAGATAAATGCAGAAGCAACCAGTTTTCATTTTAATGAAGGCACAAGAGCATGGTTGCAGCCAAAGACAGAATCACAAACAGGGTTTGAGCATACCAATCCATCTTATGAGGCGCATTACATGATGGACATTGCAACAGGCACTCCCTCTCCAGGCCCTAACGGTTGGGTATATCCCGCACTGTTTAAATATCAGAATATCTGGATGCTGATTACAGAAGCTGCATTGGGCAGAACTTACTGCGGTACTGCATTACAGCAGAATTCTCCAGGTAATGAATACAAAATAAATTTTCCGGAGCCGGCAGAAGTATTTAAAGATGGCACAGCAACTTTAAATCCTGAATCAACTTTACCGTGGCAGACTCCGTGGAGAATTATTGCTATCGGCAGCTTAAAAACAATCATGGAAAGCACTTTGGGAACAGACCTTGCGCTTCCTGTAAAAAAAATGGATTTGTCATTTATCAAGCCGGGCCAATCCTCATGGAGTTGGATACTAAAGAAAGATGACTCAACAATTTACAGTGTCTCAAAAAGATATATTGATTTCGCTTCGGATATGAAATGGGAATATTGTTTACTGGACGCTTACTGGGATAAATTAATCGGGTATGATTCTGCAAAAATATTAGCAGATTACGCAAAAACAAAAAATGTGGGGCTACTGCTTTGGTATAATTCTGCAGGCAGTTGGAACACTGTAAAATTTACACCAAAAGATAAATTGCTCACCCACGAAAGCCGTGTGAAAGAATTTTCAAAGCTAAAAGCAATGGGCATAAAAGGATTGAAGATTGATTTCTTTGCAGGGGATGGACAATCGATGATAAATTACTACCAGGATATTTTAGAAGATGCAGCAGAATACAAATTGCTCGTGAATTTTCACGGCGCTACTTTGCCAAGAGGCTGGCAGCGGACTTATCCCAACCTGATGACAACGGAAGCAGTACAGGGTTATGAAATGATAACGTTTGGCCAAGGCGAGGCAAACAGGTATCCTGAACACGCAATAATGGTAGCGATGGTCCGCAATGCTTTCGATCCAATGGATTTTACGCCGATGAATCTGTATAAAATACCTCGTATAAAAAAAGTCACAACAGCTGCGTTTGAACTGGCCACTTCAGTATTATTTTTATCAGGCATACAACACTATGCAGAAAGCCCCGACGGCATGCAACATGTACCGGAAAATGTGAAAAATTTTTTACGCCGTCTTCCGAACAACTGGGATGATGTAAAATTTATTGACGGTGAACCAGGTAAGTTATACATCGTGGCAAGAAGAGCTGGAAATAAATGGTATGTAGCTGGAATTAATGGTGAAAATTCAACCAAAAATCTAGCGCTTGATTTATCTTTTTTAAAAAACAAGACCGCGGTAGTCATTTCATCCGGTGATGTTGCAGACCAACCTTCCTTTGAGTTTAAAAATATAAAAATACCTATAGACGGTAATACAAAAATATCAATAAAAGGAAATGATGGATTTGTTATCGTTGTTGAATAAGAGCTCGCAATTTTAAATAAGTAAAAGCTTTTTACACATATAATTTTTTTTTGATTACAGTGCAATCGATTGCACTGTAATCAATGGATGAAATAAATAAATAAAATGTAATCATAAAAATCAAAACTTGTATATGAAAAAAATCATTTTAAATTGTTGCCTGGCCATGCTGATCGTTACATCATTTGCCCAGAACAATACGCTCAATCAAATAGCACAGCCTGCTGTTATTGAAGATTTCAAACCCTCTACCTGCAATCAACCCGGCCAGGAATATCCACAGGTTAATTCCCAGGGGTATGCACGGTTTAAAATTATTGCCCCTTCGGCTGATAGTGTAAGGGTAAGTCTTGGCTTAGGTGGCAGAGGAGGAACAAAATTGCAAAGAGCCGCAGACAGTTCCTGGAAGGGAACTACTGAAGGGCCCATGGACGAAGGTTTTCATTACTATAATGTAAGAATTGACGGAGGCAAATTCAATGATCCAGGCGCAAAAAATTATTACGGCTCTATCCGTTGGGAAAGCGGTATCGAAATCCCGGCGCATGATCAGGATTTTTATGCTTTGAAAGATGTACCACATGGAAATGTACAGCAGGTGCTTTTCTCCTCTCCCAGCACCAATACTTCCCGCCGCGCTTTTGTGTACACACCTCCCGGCTATGAAAAAGGAAAATCAAAATATCCAGTGCTTTATTTACAGCATGGCTGGGGGGAAGATGAAACAGCGTGGAGCAATCAGGGTCACGCTAATCTTATTATGGATAACATGATAGCAGAAGGCAAAACAAAACCATTCATCATCGTGATGACTTACGGCATGACCAATGAAGTTAAAATGGGTGGAATGAGAGATTTCAAGATTGACGCATTTCAAACAGTACTGGTTGATGAATTGATTCCTTATGTTGATGCAAACTTTCGCACGCAGGCAGATCCGCGGCATCGTGCCATGGCAGGGCTTTCTATGGGTGGCATGGAAACCAAAACGATTACGCTTAACAAGCCGGATGTGTTTGCGTATTATGGTTTGTTAAGCGGAGGCACTTATGCACCCACAGATATAAAAGACAAATCAAAAGTTAAGTTGATCTTTCTTAGTTGTGGCAGCAAAGAAAGACCGGACGGAGTTAAGGCTGCTGCAGTTGCGCTGAAAGACGCCGGCTTCAACGCTGTTTCTTATGTTTCAGAAAATACAGCGCATGAATTTCAAACATGGCGCAGAAGCCTTCACGAGATGGCACCGCTGCTTTTTAAAGATTGATTAAAAAAATCAATTAATAAGTTTAAAACAATCAGTAGACGACAAACTAATGCAGTTTAAATTATTACCTATTTAAAAAGTGCACTTACTCTGGTAATTAAATCCCGTATTACTAAATCGCATCCATTAAAAAAAATAACGCTAAAATCAGGATGATATTTTTTATCACAAACTAAAAACTAAATTATGAAAAGAAAAATTTCTGTTACGATAGCGCTCGTTTTCTGCTTTATCTTTTGCATCGCTGCAGCCTTAAGTGATCTTAATGGTAAATGGACAGGTTCGTTAAAGACACCTGACGGCAATGAATTTCCATTGTCATTCACTTTTAAAACTGATGGCGATAAAGTAACCGGTACGGCAACCGGCCCGAATGGTGATGTTGCTATATCTGATGGAAAAGTTAAAGGCTCCGATTTTAGCTTCAATGTAAACATCAATGGATCGGATATTCCGCACATCTGTAAATACTATACTGATGGAGATTCGATAGCGATGAACATTGATTTTAATGGTACTAAAATGCATACGCAGCTCAAACGGGTCACTCAATAATATCGTTTGGGAAATTTGTTTAAAGGCGTTTTGAGATATGTGAACGACAATGGTCATTGTTTATTTATAAAAATCAATGATACTTTAACTGGAAGAAACGGCTTAAAAGAATATGCAGCATTACTTTTTAAATAGAAACTTATAGCCGCTATAATTTTTAAAACTAAACTTTTCAATTACAGATGAAATCAATAATCATTTCATTCATCAGTGGCTTAACAATACTCTTTTCCTGTGAATGCTATTCGCAGGGTTGTATTGCAATCCGCAGCACTGGTTCATCCTGCTCAATGCATTTGCCGCATGCAGATAGTTCGCGTTGGCAGTTCAATGCAAACTACAGGTACTTCCGTTCCTTCCGCCATTTTGTAGGTAAAGAGGAACAAAAACAAAGACAGGAACAGGGCACTGAAGTAATTAACCATTCACACTCGCTCGATCTTTCCCTCACGCGCAAATTGAATGAACGTTGGTCAATGTCGCTGAATATGCCACTGCTTGCCAATCAAAGGAGTTCACTGTATGAACATGGATTGGTAAATGGAGTTTACGTTAAAAAAGAGCGGGGAACAACAGAATCTTATGGATTGGGTGATATGAGGTTGAGCGCTCATTACTGGTTACTTAATCCCGAAAAATTCATGAAAGGAAATGTACAGATAGGTATGGGTGTAAAGTTTGCAACGGGTTGCTACGATTACCAGGATTACTGGTCTAATGTAGGCCCCGGCGGCAGCGATGAACTCCGAACCGTTGATCAGTCCATTCAATTGGGAGATGGAGGAACAGGTCTTACCACTGAGTTAAATGGTTACTTCCAGATCACCAAAAGACTACGCACTTACGCAACTGCATATTATCTTATCAATCCACGGAATGTAAACGGAGTACGCACTTATAGGGAAACATTAAGTTCATCGTTATACAATGAAGCCATCAGCAGCGTTCCTGATCAATACTTTGGGCGACTTGGAGTTAACTATGTTGCGGGAAAGTTTTCATTTGCATTGGGTGGCCGCATTGAAGGCATCCCAGTGTATGATCTGGTAGGAGGAAGCGAAGGCTTTCGACGTCCGGGATACATTATTGCAGTTGAGCCGGGAATCAATTTTACCGCAAAAAAAGTAGATTGGTATTTAG
Organism: Ferruginibacter sp.; assembly: GCA_040003235.1. Classification (GTDB taxonomy): domain Bacteria; phylum Bacteroidota; class Bacteroidia; order Chitinophagales; family Chitinophagaceae; genus Ferruginibacter. Next base: position 9,860 of record JBDUCW010000089.1, read on the forward strand.
CCGTGCCCGTTGCGATATCGAGAAATCGTACGCAGAGTGTAACCGATAAAGAACGCAGTACTGCCTCTGGTACATTTCAACAGGGAGATGCGGCATTTGCAGATTATGTGATCAATCTTGGTATGAGCTTCAGATTTTAATATAGAATTATTTGGTTTCAGTAATAAAATTTAACGGTAATGAAATGTTTAGATTAAGTAAAACAATAACAGGTAATGAAATGCTGCGAAAAATTTTGTTTTATGTCTTCTTAATGCCTGTTACGCTTGCCGCTCAGGATCACAAAGCAGCAGGTGCATTTTATTCTGGTAAATACAGAAATCTTTTTGGGGAGTTTGGTTATAAAAAGATAGACATCGATAAAAAAGTTCAGCAGGCTTACTACGATGTTTTTGAAGGCCCGAACCATGTCTATTTCGAAGTAGGTGATTCGATGGCCTATGTGTCAGATGTAAAAAATAAAGATGCCAGAACAGAAGGACTCTCCTACGGAATGATGATCGCTGTGCAGTTGAACAAAAAAGATGTTTTTGATAAAATATGGCGATGGTCTAAAAAATATTTGCAACATCAGGATGGACCAAGGGAAGGATATTTTGCATGGAGTTTTAATCCGGCCACCATGAAGCAGAACTCCCCCGGTTCGGCATCAGATGGAGAACTATATTTTATCACCAGTTTATTATTTGCATCTAACAGATGGGGAAATAATACAGGAATTAATTATTACGCTGAAGCAAGAAAGATTTTAGATGCCATGTGGAAGAAAGACGGCACAGGAAATATTTACAACCTCATTAATACCGAACACAAACAAATAAGTTTTGTTCCCGAAGGAAATGGTTACACATGGACAGACCCTTCGTATCATGTTCCCGCGTTTATGGAAGTCTGGGCCTTATATGCCAAAGACGGTCATGAACAATTTTATAAAGATTGTGCAGATACTTCGCGGGCATTTCTTCACCGTGCATGCGATGCCGTAACCGGATTAAACTATGACTACACCGAATTCAGTGGTGCAAAACATGAAACAAGATGGATGCCGCCTGCATTTAGATATGATTCCTGGAGAGTACCCATGAACATCGCCATGGATTATGTGTGGTTTGGAAAAGACAAAGCATGGCAGGAAGATTATGCAAAACATTTTCAAAATTTTCTTCGCTCAAAAGGAATAGATGATTACGATGACCAGTTTAACACAGATGGCACCAAGCCTGATTTTGTTTTACAGGCCGGGCCGGTTAAAAAACTGCGGCATTCAATAGGTTTGGTATCAACAGCCGCAACCGCCTCTTTAATAAACAATGAAAAGAATAGTATTGATTTTGTACGTGCTATCTGGAATGCAAAATTAGTTCCTTATGCAGATGGTTATTTCGATCCTTACTTTGATGGACTGATGTATTTATTTAGTTTAATGCACCTGAGTGGCAGGTATCAGATTATAAAACCGGTAAAATAAATATCAAAAACAAAACGGATAGTATGAAAAAGATTTTAATCATTATCACGGCATTTATTATAATCTGCCGGTTTACTTACGCACAGGAAGCAATTAAGCCTGCAGCGCCCGGCTTTGATACGGTTCGTGCCGTACCACATGGTAAAGTTGATACATTAATGTATGACTCAAAAACAGTTGGTACAAAAAGAAAGACAACCATTTACACTCCTCCTGGTTTTTCTAAAAATAAAAAATATCCCGTACTGTATTTATTGCATGGCATTGGTGGCGATGAAAAAGAATGGTTGAACGGCGGCAGGCCCCAAGTAATTCTCGACAACCTTTACGCCGACGGAAAAATTGAACCGATGATTGTTGTAATGCCCAACGGCAGAGCCATGAAAGAGGATCGTGCTACCGGAAATATTATGGCACCGGATAAAGTACAGGCGTTCGCAACATTTGAAAACGATTTATTAAAAGACCTGATTCCTTTCATCGAAAAAAAATATCCTGTTATTGCAGACAAAGATCATAGAGCTGTTGCCGGTCTTTCAATGGGTGGCGGCCAGTCATTGAATTTCGGATTGGGCAACCTTGATGTTTTTTCATGGGTAGGTGGATTTTCATCTGCACCTAATACAAAAACGCCGGAAGATCTTGTGCCAAACCCTGAGTTGACGAAGAGCAAATTAAAACTACTCTGGATGTCCTGCGGTGCAAGCGACGGACTTATTTCTTTCAGCAGAAGGCTTCATTTGTATTTAGAGAAAAATAATGTGCCCCATATTTATTTTATAGAACCTGGCGTGCATGATTTTAAAGTCTGGAAGAATGGCTTGTACATGTTTTCGCAATTATTGTTTAAGCCTGTTGATCAATCAACCTTTTCAAAATATCCTGTTGCCGGCGCACCGGCTTCCAGCAATATCCGCAATGCAGCGTATCCACAAATACTACCTGACAGCAGGGTGATCTTTAATGTAAAAGCACCTGATGCAAAAAAAGTTCAGGTAGATCTTGGAAAAAAATATGACCTGGTGAAAGATAATAACGGTGTGTGGACAGGCACTACAGACTCCATCAGCGAAGGCTTTCATTATTATTCATTATTGATAGATGGCGTAGCCCTTGCCGATCCTGCAAGCCAATCATTTTATGGCATGGGAAGAATGGCCAGTGGAATAGAAATACCTTTTGCCGGTGGCAGTTATTATGCATTGAGCAATGTTCCTCACGGCGAGATGAGGATCAAAAAATATTTTTCTTCTGTAACACGTTCCTGGCGTGAAATGTATATCTACACACCACCGGGATATGACAGTAACGCAATTGCAAAATTTCCGGTGCTGTATATTTTGCATGGCGGTGGAGAAGACCAGACAGGCTGGGCTAATCAAGGCAAAACAGATCTGATCATCGATAACCTGATTGCCGCAAAAAAAGCAACAGCAATGATTGTGGTGATGCCCGATGCGAATATCGGCACCGGCGGTTTTAGCGCAGGCGGAATAGAAAATTCTATGAAAGCATTTGAATCAGAAATGAAAAAAGTTATCATCCCATTTGTTGAAAAAAATTACAGAACAATGTCCGGGGCAAACAACCGTGCACTCGCAGGCCTCTCACTCGGTGGAATGCATACGCTTTATACAGGTCTCAACAATACGGATATGTTTGCCAACCTTGGTGTTTTCAGTTCAGGCTGGATAATACCAATGATGAGCAGCGTGGCAGATGCCCAATATGATTTTTTGAAAAACAATACCGATAAAATCAACAACAATCTAAAAACTTTTTTTATCTCAGAAGGTGGCCCTGAAGACATCGCTTATAAAAACGGGAAGATCATGGTTGATAAACTGAATGAGTTTAAAATAAAAAACACTTATTCAGAATATCCCGGCGGCCACACGTGGCCGGTATGGAGAAACAACTTATTCAATTTTGCACAATTACTTTTTAAATAAATTCTACAATGAAATTTTTCATACCCGCTACATCATTTTTTGCTTTAACAGCTTTACTATTTATCAATAATACTGTTTTGGCGCAGCAAGACACTACATTAAAAAACAGCTTGCCAAAGGAAGGTAAATTAGTGCATGATAAACCCGTGGGCAAAGGATGGGTAAACCTGCTTTCTTCTGCAGCTGATTGGACACTTGAGGAATCGTATTGGCAGATAAACAATAAATTAATGCATGGTTCAATGCTTAAAGAAAAAGTACATCATTATGCTTACACTAAGAAAAAGTACGGTGATTTTGAATTGAATGTGATGATAAAAATGGTAGGCGATACAAACGCTAATTCCGGCGTGTGTATCCGGATAAACCCAACAAGTTTCGATGATGCGCCCGGCTACCAGGTAGATATGGGAAAAGGATATTGGGGATGCTTATGGGAAGAACGAAGAGGAAACATGGTACAGAAATTTCCAGACTCGTTGGCCGCAAAAATAGTAAAACAAAATGACTGGAACCATTACTACATTAAAGCAAAAGGTCATCACATTGAAGCGTGGCTGAATGGTGTTAAAACAATTGATATGATACATGATGCAGGTTTTGCAACCGGTAATATTGGTTTTCAACTTTGCCATTATCATGATCTTACAAACGTTGACATCAAGGCTTTGTACATAAGAGAAACAAACTGATTACTTCAATAGAATATATACTATTATTTAAAAAATGACTTCATGAGAAAAATACAATTGAAGATAGCGCTGCTGATTTTAAGTTTATCCATTTTTACAGGTCAGGATATTAAAGCACAAACACCAACATTAACCTTAGACTTTACAAAGCCGGGCGCCAATGTAAGTCCGATGTTGTATGGTTTGATGACCGAAGAAATCAATCATTCATACGATGGCGGTTTATATGCTGAATTAATACGCAACCGCATTTTTAAAGATAATAAATCTACTCCCGAAGCATGGAGTCTCGTGCGGACAGATTCTAATTCAAAAGCGGCTATCAAACTCATAGCACCAACAGAAGAAAATATTCCATTTGAAGAACGTGGAAATGCCATCAACAGTTCACTTCCCACCTGCTTAAGACTTACAGTAGAAAATGCAGATGGCCGGGTAGGCATTGCCAATGCCGGTTACTGGGGCATCCCTGTAAAACCTTCCACCACTTATAACGCATCTTTCTACATAAAAGGAACTGACCGCAGAGACCCTCCACGCTGGCCATGGGAACAAAAACCAAACACCCCTTCACCACCGGTAATTGAAAACAATACTGCCGGCCCAATAACAGTTTCGATTGAAAGCAATGACGGGAAAACTGTTTATGCGACAGGTTCTATTAATCTTGAAAAAAGTATCTACTGGAAAAAATATGAATTAACGCTGACAACTAACGGTGACGTAAAGCCCAGCAGCGATGCAAGGTTTGTAATTACAACAAACCGCGTGGGCGTTTATTATTTTAATCTTGTTTCGTTGTTCCCGCCTACTTACAACAACAATCCAAATGGCTTCAGGCCCGAACTTATAAAAATGATGGCCGATATGAAGCCGAAATTTTTACGTTTCCCCGGAGGTAATTATTTAGAAGGGCCATTGATCACTGATGCATTTCCATGGAAGACAACATTAGGTCCGCTGGAACAAAGGCCCGGACATAAAGGCTCATGGGGTTACAGGGCCTCTGATGGTTTGGGATTACTGGAATTTTTAGAGTGGTGTGAAGATATAGGCGCAGAGCCATTGTTAGCTGTTTATGCAGGTTATTCATTGAATGGCGATCATGTAGATGCAGGTCCACTTTTAAAACCTTACGTGGATGATGCATTGGATGAAATTGAATACGTGACGGGTGATGTAAATACCCATTGGGGGGCTAAACGTGCTGCAGACGGGCATCCGGCTCCGTTCAAGCTTAGTTATATAGAAATTGGTAATGAAGATTTTTTTGACAGATCCAATAGTTATGACGGCAGGTTTAAACAATTCAGAGCGGCAATAGAAAAAAAATATCCATCATTGCATGTCATATCAACCATCGCAGATGCACAATATCCCAACCAGAAAGTAATGGGAGACAATAAGCCGGAAGTGCTGGATGAACATTATTACCGCAGCTCATGGGATATGTGGGAAAATGCTTCCCAATATGACAAGTATGACCGCAACGGCCCGAAAATATTTGTTGGTGAGTGGGCAACAAGAGAAGGTGCACCAACCACCAACTTAAATGCAGCATTGGGTGATGCAGCATGGATGACAGGCATGGAAAGAAATTCAGACCTGATCATCATGTCTTGTTATGCGCCACTTTTCGTTAATGTAAACAAGGCAACAGCAACAGCGCCGAAAGCATGGCAATGGGATTCTGATCTGATTGGATATGATGCACTAAATAGTTACGGTTCTCCCTCTTATTATGTTCAGAAATTATTCGGGAATTTACTGGGCGATAAGATTGTAACAACAACCGCTGAAAATATTCCAACGCAACCAAAGCCATTATCACGGAGAGACAGTGCGCAGGGGAAATTAATACCAGCGCAGGTTCCAACTGTTTTCTACAGCGCTACGATGGATGAAAAATCAGGTATTGTTTATCTTAAAATAGTAAATACAACCGGTAAAAAACAACCTGTAAATATCAACCTCAACGGCATTGTGAAAGTGTTGCCGGAAGCAAATATGTCTGTAATAAAAGCAGATAAACCAGGAGACACAAATTCAATTACTGAACCGGAAAAAATAATACCGGTGAGTTCAACAATAAAAGGCATAGCATCAAAATTTAAAAGAACGCTGGATTCGTATTCTGTAAGCGTGTTACAATTGCAGGTGACTAAATAAGAAAATTGATTTTAAAAAAAATAAACGCTTGAGTCAAAATGAAAAATAAAATTATACTGTCAGCAATTTTAATGCTGCTGACAATTGTATCATCTGCACAGGATAAAAAGTTTTACATCTTCCTCAGCTTTGGCCAATCCAACATGGAAGGAAATGCAAAAATCCGTGCAGAAGATACTGTAGGAGTAGATAGCCGCTTCCAGGTAATGGAGGCGGTAAACTGTCCTAACCTCGGTAGAGAAAAAGGAAAATGGTACACTGCCATTCCACCTTTATGTCGTTGCAAAACCGGACTTACACTCACAGATTTTTTTGGAAGAGAAATGGTAGCCAATTTACCAAAAGATGTGCGGGTAGGCATTATCAACGTGGCTGTTGGTGGCTGCAAAATTGAATTGTTTGATCAAGACAGTTATCAGTCTTACATCACTACCGCTCCAAACTGGATGCTGGGCATGATAAAAGAATACGACGGAAACCCCTATGAACGCCTTGTTGAAATGGCAAAGCTTGCGCAAAAAGATGGTGTTATAAAAGGCATTCTCCTTCACCAGGGAGAATCGAATTCAAAAGATTCACTCTGGACAAAAAAAGTAAAAATAGTATACGATAACCTTTTAAAGGATTTACATCTCAAGGCAAAAAAAGTACCGCTGCTTGCTGGTGAAACGGTGAATGCAGATCAGGGTGGCGTATGCGCAGGCATGAATAAGATTATTGCAACTCTGCCGCAGACAATTAAAAATTCATACGTCATTTCATCTGCAGGATGTACAGATGGCCCAGATAATTTACATTTTAATGCGGAGGGCTATAAAGAATTGGGAAAACGATATGCGGAAAAAATGCTTTCACTATTAGGCGTTACGATCACACAACAACAGTAAATAGTTTGACTAATGCAAAACAGGAAACTCGGAAAAACAAATATCAATGTTTCAGCAATCAGCCTCGGCACCTGGCAGGTTGGTGGCAAATGGGGAGATGATTTTAATGATACCAATGCAGACATTATTTTAAATAAAGCAATTGATGCCGGCATCAATTTTATTGATACTGCAGATGTATACAGCGATGGTGATAGTGAAAAAGCTGTAGGGAGATTGGTGCGTTCCAGAAAAGAAAAAATTTATGTAGCAACCAAATGTGGCAGACAATTAAATCCGCACGTTTCAGAGGCATATCAGCCGGCGATATTGAGAAAATTTGTAGAAGCGAGTCTAATCAACATGGGACTCGAAACCATCGATCTCATTCAGCTTCATTGTCCGCCAACCGCTGTTTATTACCGCCCGGAAATTTTTGAATTATTTGAAGAGCTGAAGCAGGAAGGTAAAATCCAACATCTTGGTGTGAGCGTAGAAAAAGTGGAAGAAGCCTTGAAGGCAATTGAATATGATAATGTGGCAACAGTTCAGATTATTTTCAACATGTTCAGGCAACGGCCGGCAGAATTATTTTTCAGCGAAGCAAAAAGAAAAAATATCGGCATTATTGTCAGGGTTCCTTTGGCAAGTGGCTTACTCACCGGAAAATTTTCTTCTGACACAAAATTCACAGCCGGTGATCATAGAACATTCAACCGTTCGGGTGAAGCATTTGATAAAGGAGAAACTTTTTCAGGCATTGATTATGAAACAGGATTGATAGCTGTTGATGAATTGAAAAAAATATTTCCTGCCAACGAAAACCTTGCTGCTGTTGCGCTGAAATGGATTTTACAATTCGAAGCAGTGAGCTGCATTATTCCGGGAGCATCCAATCCGCAACAGATGCAGTCAAATATCAACGCTTTGGATCTTCCTGATTTTTCTGAAGAACAATTACAGGTAGTACAACAGGTTTATGAAAAATATATTAAAAAATCAGTGCATCAACTGTGGTAATATTTACTAATGATCATTTTTATTAAAATAAAAAAGCATTGAAAAGATTAACAACAGCAACAATAATATTGTGTTTAGTGATCGCTTGTAATAATGTGCATGCGCAGGAAAAATTATATCCAAATGAATTTCCTTTAGGCGAC
>JBDUCW010000090.1:0-18112 GCA_040003235.1 Ferruginibacter sp.
CAGGAATGGCAAATCGGCTAAAATCCGCGTGGAGCAAGGGAAGGCAGCGACACGGTAAAGTTGAAACAAAATTTTCGGAGCATTAGAATCCCCTGTAATGCAGTGTTGGCAAGCATTTCAGCTGACAATCTCTGAAATACGCATCCCGTGTGGGTTTCAGCGGAATATACTTTTGAATGGAAATATGCAACCAATGCTTTTCTTTGTTTTGCACAATTAGTTAACAACCTGCATTACCGACCGGAAAGCTATAAAACGATCCTGCCATTTATCAGTACAACGCTGACGCATTATTACTGCATATTTTTCAACATACAGGTTATACAATGCCTTGCTGTCGGCAAAATACTGTACGGCATAAGTAGGACCTTCTTCCTCATCTACTTCCAGTAAACGGACAATGGTGGCTGACACAAAACACCCGGTTGCAATTATTTCAGGAACATGTTCATCCTTTAACCACTGCAGCCAGGCTTCATGAATGCTGTGATGAATTTTTGTGGTAACGTTATAAATGATCATTGCTTTTTCTGGTATTGACTTCTTTTAAAATCCGGTATGTAAACACTAACAGAATTAATAATGCTGCCCCGATCGCGATCCAGATCAGCCACCGGCTCTCTCTTGCTTTTGCTTCCGGCAAAATACTTTTTGTAAAAGGAATTATTTTGCTTAAACCAAGGCTGATGCTGCTGTCTGCATTTTTAAAGTCCGGTCCTTTAAGATCATAATGAGGTATTACTGCAGCAGGATTTTCCATGATTAACCTGTAATGCAGGTCCTTCTCCAGGTAAGTAATCATTGCGTCTGCATCAGCCGATGTTATTACTGCATCTACTTTGAGTGATGGATTATCTTCATTGTGAATCAATAAATAAAAAACCACTGCATTTGTTGTCGGCAGATTAAACCGCAGTAAACTGTTATTTGATATAGCAATGGATTGTATTAATGTTCCGGGATTTGAAAAAGAACCGCTGTTATTTTCTGGAATATACAGATCTACATTACGTCCAAAATATTTTACTCCGCCGACCTTAAGACTGATATGGTTAAAATGATAAGCTTCCGGTTGCGTAATCCTGATATAAGATATTTTACCACTGTCTTTTTGAAATATACTACAGGTTGGATTATCTAAATCCGGGTTGCCGGGATCATCATGAAAGAATTGACCACAGGGTACAATACCGGCAATTGAAATTATATCGATGGGCGCCTTTCCGGAATTATTAATATTAATACCGAAATATTTATAATCACATATCGGTATTTTAATCTTCAATGATCTTTGATATTTTTCTTCCACTGCAGCAGAAAGATCAAGCCGGATACTATCGCTGATCACAAACCAGTTTATCAGATCATCGCTGCCGGTCAGGCTGAAAGAACGGCTTGCATCTGTATTCCTGGCGCTTATGGTTAACGCAGATATGGCTTTCCATTTATTCCTGGCTATTATTTTACTGGAGAACGGATTATCTTCTTTTTTTATAATTTCCAGTTCCTGTGTGAGCCATTCGCAACTGGTGTTTTTACTCAGATCAGTTAAAATATGCGGCACCCATTTTCCGGAATCATTTACAATCCTCAGATCACTGTAATCCGTTTTTAAATGGGCATTCAGTTCCGGAGTTAGTTTAATATTATAGAACCCCGAAGTCTTTACGGAATCAAGATCCGCATAATATCCAAAGCCTGCCGTCTGTGATTTACAGCAAAAGCATATCAAACAGAAAAATAAAAAACTATAACTTCTTTTCTTCATCGTCAATGATAATTTTTTTCAGGCGCTGGTACATAAATGATACTACCAATAATAATATACCGAGGCAAAAGAAAGCTGCTATCTTTCCTGCAGCAGGAATATTCCTGATGTCGAATATAAATAATTTCAGCAGTGTAATTGTAAACAAAGAAAGCGATACAATCCTCAGCATCCTGAATTTAAATTTCATACCCAGCCACATAAACGCAAAAGAACTTAATCCCCATAAAATAGGCAGGCCTGCTTTTATGTAGACCCGCTGAATTTCTTCCACCGGCACTGAACTGCCATGAAATAATGTATTTGCCAGCAGGCTCAGTTCTGCACTCAGGTAAATAACAACAGCAATGCAAATTATCCAATAGATAAATTCGGGATCCTGTTTGAGCACAATACGATTATTTTTAAGCAATAATATCAATCTGTAAAAACTCAACCCGATCATGACCACAGTTAACCAATGCGCAAAAAAATGCTTGGCGCCTTCTGCACCTGATAAAATTTCAAACTGCGTTTCAAATGCCGCCGGTAAACTCAGTAAATATAAAACGATGCCTGCTGAAAGGATTCCTGCAACAAATTGCCAGTTTAATTTTAAAGCTTTTACTTTTTGTGAGATCAGCGCAAATATATTGATGTAAACAATTGTGTACAGCAACAGGTATAAAATATAAAACTTACTTTCCGGGTAGTAATGCTGAAACTGGTAATTGATCTCCAGTGCCCCCGCAGCAAAAAGTATCAGCAGCGCCAGCACACGAAAAAAATGTGGCCCGGGAACAAACACATCTTTCACTGTTGTTCCCTTTTCTTTTACCTGTAAAACAAATAACAGATAAGTTGCCAAAGCTGCAAACAATGTTGTAATAAAACCTTTGTTGATTATCACCGGAAGCACCGGCGCATAATTACTGTAAACCTGTATCCAGTCCATCGCCAGGCTTATCAGCATCATTCCCCAGATAAGAAATGAACTGTAACGGATTATACTGATCTGTGATTTTTTGTATAACCAGTAAAGTAATACTGCTTCGCTTGACCAGAACAGCGTAATATTATTTCCGCTCAATTGTATAGGTGCGGTAATGGAAACAAATGTAAGCGTAATGCCGATGAGCAGGTAAAGAATATTCGTATCCACTTTTCGTTTACGGAAAAAAAAGAATGATGCAGTCAGATTGAATACTGCCATCGCAATGCTGAAAAAACCTTTATATTCCGTGGCATTCATTTCGTTCAGTAAAAAAATACCAACAGCAAAATACAGTGAAGTATTGGCAAGCAGGATACCGAAATCAGCAACGATGAACTTTTTATTTTCTTTTATATTATGCGCAATGTTGATTACGAAAAATAATAAATAAAATATTGTAGCAAAAATAAATGCATGTTGATAAACTACCGGCTGCACAGTATCTAACGTAAACAGCCAGCCGCTAAATAATACGATTGTAAAAATAAAGCTCAGTAAATTCAGCAACCGCCATGATTTATTATATGCGATTATAAGCAGGCCGCTGTTTAAAATTGCTACATAAGTAAACAGTACATTATAATTACTGTTGCCGTTACTTACCAGGAAGGGCGCTGCAAAACCACCCAGTAGTGCTATGACAGCAAGTTCCTGCCGGTTATACAACAAAGACAGTATCACTGCGAATACAGTAATAAAGATCATGATGCTGAAAGCAACGGGCTGACTGAACAACTGGAACTGCTGGTAAGCGAGATATATCGTAAAATAAAAAACGGCGAGCCCACCACCGGCAAGTACCGAACTGAAAGCGGTATATATATTACGCAGACGGTGCGCAACCGCAATTAAAACTGCACCGCACAAAATACCAATGGCAACGCGGCCCGCAGGTCCGATCCAGTTTTGATCGATTGCATATTTTACAAAGAAACCGATGGCCAGCACCAATACAGCAATACCAATTTTACTCACCAGGTTTTCGCCGATGAATTTTTCCATATCCGGATGCCGTTCAAAAAAAGAAGGCGATACTTCTATTTGTGGCGTTTGTTTTTGGGTTTGAACAGGTGGCAGAATGGTTTCAGGAATCTCGATTTTTTCAACAGGAACTTCTTCGGTTATTATTTTGATCACCGGTTCTTCTGCTGCTGCTGGCTTAACTGTTTCAGGTTCTTTTGTTACAGGCAGAATTATTTTTTCTTCTTTAAATCCGGATTGCCAGTATTTTTTTTCAATATCTGTTTTTGATTTTTCTTCTTCTTCCTTTTTTGTTCTGTACAACAGAATACGAAGTTCATGTATTTCAGATCCAAGGCGATCGATCTGTTTGCTGAAATTACCATTTTGATTTACCAGGAGAATTACAATGATTATCAGCAGCAGCAGCGTAAGTATTTCCATGCAATGGTAAAGATTGGTTGACGCTAAGATAGGCCGTGGATTGATGAGGCGTGCAGGAAATAATGTTAAAACGTAAAACGTTAAGATGTGGAAATATGGAAATATGCAGATGTGAAGATATGGAGATGAAATGCGTGCTGCCAACACATCTGCACATTTCCACATCCTTTATTTAACCGACAATTCTAAAAACACAGGACAATGATCACTATGTTTCACATCCGGAAAAATATCAGCATCTTTCAATTGTTTTTTCAAGGGTTCTGTTACAGTGATATAGTCGATGCGCCAGCCTTTATTGTTTAGTCTTACGGTAGGAAAGCGTTGGCTCCACCAACTGTAACGGTGAGGCTCTTTATGAAATTCGCGGAACGTATCGATCCATCCACTGTTCAAAAATTTTGTCATCCATTCCCGTTCTTCCGGTAAAAAGCCGGATGATTTTTTATTGCCTTTCGGATCATGAATATCGATCTCGTTGTGTGCAATATTATAATCGCCGCATAAAATGATTTTAGGGAATTGTTTACGCAGATTGGTAAGGTATTGATGAAACTCATCCAGCCACACATATTTAAAAGCCTGTCTTTCATCACCCGATGTTCCGGATGGAAAATATGCATTGATCAGGCGGATATCACCAAAATCAAGTTGTATCACCCTTCCTTCATTGTCGCTTGTATCAATACCGCAACCGATACAAACATTATCAGGTTTTATCTTCGTGAATACTGCCACACCGCTGTATCCCTTTTTTTGCGCACTGAACCAGTGATGCTGAAAACCCAGTTCTTCCAGTTCTTTTACATTAACATCGTCTTTGGTTGCTTTTGTTTCCTGCAGGCAAATGACATCAGCAGGATTTGTTTTCAACCAGTCGATAAATCCTTTTTTAAAAGCTGCACGTATGCCATTAACATTATAGGAGATGATGCGCATAAAATGATTTTTTTTATTTATCCTTGTAAAAATAATCATACGAAATGGAAAATAATAATTTACCTGAGCAGACTCCGGACAATAATACCGAAACAATTTTTACGGAAACAGAATTTTCGATGGAAGGATATGATAAACATATCCGCCAGGCGAGAAACGCGATTTTTGCGGCAGCCGGAATCTTATTATTGAACGTGATTATTCTTGCGGCTTCGGCGCCGGAGGATGCTGAATATCTATGGATCGATCTCAGCATCTGGGGTGTATTTATTGCCGGATTTATTTTCCTGGGCATCTGGACCAAAAAGAAACCATACACCGCAATTATCTGTGCGCTGACTCTGTACGGAATTTTTATTACTTTGAATGCCGTGCTTGATATCACTACGCTTTATAAAGGAATTATTTTCAAAGTGATTGTGATCGTATTCCTTATCAAAGGACTTACTGATGCAAAGCAGGCGCAGCAAATGAAAGAACAATCAGGCAATGCGTAGGACGGGTTGTAGGTTATAAGTTGTAAGTGATGTGGGATGCTGAAAGATTTTCAGGTTATATAATTATAAACAATATCCAATAACCGTATGGAAGCGATAAAAGATTTTGATACCTTTTATGCCATTAAACTGCAGCCGGTTCTGAGTGATCTTAAATCGCAGGCTGCAGCAGCCCGCAAGTGGATGTTTACCGGAATATTTTCTTTGATTGCTGCTGTTGCATGTTTTATTGCTGATCATACAGATTACTTTCCTGGAGGAACTACCCCCGGAATTTTTTTGGTTGCACTGGTCATCGTTTCAATATACATGTATACCAAAAAGAAGGATAGTTATATTGATAACTTCAAGGAAACGGTTATTCATCAGATCATTTCTTACCTGCAGCCGGATCTTATTTACAAACCTGATTGTTTTGTTTCATCAAAAGAATACAGGGCCAGCGGGCTTTTCAGGAGACGTTACGATGAAATTGACGGAGACGATTACATGGAAGGCATTTATAAGAATGTACGTTTTCATTGTTCAGAAATACATACGCAGTATCAGACAGGATTGAATAATTATCTCACCACAATTTTTAAGGGCCTTTTTTTTATTGCAGATGTAAGTCCTTCTTTCAGTGGTGGAACTTATATCTGGACCAGCGGTGAAGAACAGATTGCGTCAAGTGTTGCAGATGAACGATACCGGTTGTATCCGCTTCCGAAAGTATATGGTATGAAAATGGAAGATCCGGTATTCAATAAATATTTTTCGGTATGCAGTACCAATCCTTCTGAAGCAAGAACCATTCTTGATACAGAGATGATGCAGCTGATCGTAAAATACAGGCAACAGTTGAACAGGAGAATTGTATGCTCTGTGGTTGCCGGTCACTGTTATGTGGCGATACCAATCCAGGAAAATCTGCTGGAACCTTCTGATAGCGGACTTGAAAATAAAGAAGCAATCAAAGAATATTTTATGACGATACTGCTGGTGTTCAGCATCATCAATCAATTGCATTTAGATAGGTTGACCTGATCATTCCAATATCGGACGCAGCCATCTTGTTGCATCATCCATATTCATTTTTTTTCTGGAAGCATAATCTACCAATTGATCTTTTTCAATTTTACCTACACCAAAATATTTGCTTTCAGGATTCGCAAAATACCATCCGCAAACTGAAGCTGCGGGATACATTGCCAGGCTTTCTGTGAGCATGATACCTGTTGCTGTTTCGCCGCCCAGCAATTGAAATAATTTATTTTTTTCTGTATGATCAGGACATGCAGGATAGCCTGGTGCCGGACGGATACCAAGATATTCTTCTTTGATCAATTGCTCATTGCTAAGATGTTCATCAGAAACATATCCCCAGAATTCCTTTCGTGTACGTGCATGCATCAATTCCGCCAAACCCTCTGCCAGTCTATCTGCCAGCGCCTGCAGGATAATCTTGTTATAATCGTCGTAATTTGATTCAAAGTTTTTAATATGCGGTTCAATGCCCTGAATCGTCACAGCAAATGCACCCATATGATCCTGCACATTTGCAGTTGAAGGAGCAATAAAATCTGCCAGTGAAAGATTGGGTTGGCCTGCTGCTTTTTTAATTTGCTGCCGGAGAAATTCCAGTTGCAAAGTTGATTCATTGTCTTTTACTTCAACAGTATCGGCTGCTGTTTTGGTAGCTGGCCAGAAACCAATAGTTGCTTTTGCAGTCAGCCATTTTTCATCAATGATCTGTTTTAATAATTTCTGCGCGTCATTGTATAATTTGGTTGCTTCTACACCAATTATGCTGTCAGTTAATATAGCTGGAAATTTTCCGTGCATTTCCCAGGCAATGAAGAATGGCTGCCAGTCGATATATGCAGCGATCTCTCCCAGGTCATAACTATCAAATTCCTTTGTTCCGGTAAACGTTGGTGTAACAGGTTTGAAATTCGCCCATTCAATTTTACTTCCGTTTTTTTGCGCTTCTGCAAATGGTAAAAATTGTTTGGCTGTTTTTTTATTGGCGAAATCTTCTGCCAGTTTTAAATAATCAGTAGTGATACCACCAAGAAAATCTGTTTTCTGTTCAGGACTTAACAAACTACCGGCAACGGTAACACTTCTTGATGCATCGAGCACATGTACCACACCATTGCCATATTGCGGAGCAATCTTAACGGCAGTATGCATGCGACTGGTAGTAGCACCGCCGATCAGCAATGGCACTTCAAAATTCTGGCGTTTCATTTCATGGGCAATGTGCACCATTTCATCCAGCGAAGGCGTGATAAGCCCGCTGAGTCCAATGATCGCAACATTGTGCTTTTTTGCTTCCGCTAATATTTTATCTGCCGGTACCATTACACCAAGGTCAATAATCTCATAACCATTGCAACCGAGTACAACGCCAACAATATTTTTTCCGATATCATGTACATCACCTTTTACGGTAGCCAGTAATATTTTTGCAGCGCCTGCAGCTTCTGAATTTTCTGTGCCTGCCAGCAGATGCGCCTGCTTACGATCTTCTTTTTCCTGTTCAATAAAAGGAGTTAATACCGCAACACTTTTCTTCATTACCCTTGCGCTCTTTACCACCTGTGGCAAAAACATTTTACCTGCTCCGAATAAATCACCTACGATATTCATTCCATCCATCAGCGGACCTTCAATCACATCCAGGGGCCGTGGATATTTCAGTCTTGCTTCTTCCGTATCTGCATCAATATAATCCGTGATGCCGTTTACTAAAGAATGCGCCAGTCTTTTTTCAACCGGTTCATTTCTCCAGGCTTCGTCTTTTATAATTTCCTTTCCTTTTGCTTTTACTGTTTCTGCGAAAGCAATTAGTTTTTCCGTTGTTTCATTATTATCATTGTTCTTATTGAGTATAACGTCTTCGCACAACTGGCGGAGTGTAGGTTCTATTTCATCATACACTACCAATTGGCCTGCATTCACAATACCCATTTCCATTCCGGCTTTGATGGCATGCAACAGGAAAACAGAATGCATCGCTTCGCGAACGTGTTCATTGCCCCTGAATGAAAAAGATAAGTTACTTACACCCCCGCTTATTTTTACCAGCGGATATTTTTGTTTGATGATACGCGTGGCTTCAATAAAATCAACGCCATAATTATTGTGTTCTTCCAGGCCGGTGGCGATCGCGAAAATATTCAGATCGAAAATAATATCCTGAGGAGCAAAGCCCACCTGTTCCGTTAATATTTTATACGCTCTTTCACTGATCTCCACTTTGCGCTGCATGGTATCAGCCTGTCCTTTTTCATCAAAAGCCATTACAATAACGGCAGCGCCGTAACTGCGGCAGATAAAAGCCTGCTCAATGAATTTTTCTTCTCCTTCTTTCATGGAGATTGAATTCACAATACATTTTCCCTGCACACACTTCAATCCGGCTTCAATGATGGAAAACTTACTGGAATCGATCATCAGCGGGATCTTAGCAATATCCGGTTCTGACTGAACGAGGTTTACAAATGTCCTCATTGCTACTACACCATCCAGCAATGCATCATCCATGTTGATGTCGAGCACCTGTGCGCCATTTTCAACCTGCTGCCTGGCAACAGACAACGCTTCTTCATATTTATCATCCCTGATCAGTCTTGCAAATTTTTTACTGCCGGTTACATTGGTACGTTCACCAATGTTTACAAAATTTGTTTCCGGCCGGACCACCAACGGTTCAAGGCCGCTTAATCGTAAGAAGGGTTTGATATGTTTTACTTCACTCATAATTCAAAAGGTTCAAAAGGTTTAAGGTTTAGGGTTTAAGGTTTTCAACTCGCAACTCACAGCTTCATCTCTTAACTCTTAACTCATAATTCATAATTACACAAGTTCTTCATCCAGCACCGGCAATTGCCTTGGTTTTATTTTACTTACTTCCTGTGCAATATGCCTGATATGGTCCGGTGTTGTTCCGCAGCAGCCGCCCACAATATTTACAAAACCTTCGTTGGCCCATTCTTCAATGAAATGTGCCGTCTGGTGTGGTTCTTCATCATACTCACCCATGGCATTCGGTAATCCTGCATTGGGATAAGCCGATGTGTAACATGCTGAGATCTGTGACAACTCTTCAATATGACTGCGCATTTCCGATGCACCGAGTGCGCAATTTAATCCGATACTTAAAGGATCGGCATGCATTACTGAAGTATAGAAAGCTTCCAGTGTTTGCCCGCTTAAAGTTCTTCCGCTTGCATCCGTGATTGTTCCGCTGATCATTACCGGTAGTTCCGGTTTCTTTTCATCACGGAAATATTTTTTAACCGCAAAAATGGCGGCCTTTGCATTGAGCGTATCAAAAATTGTTTCGATGAGCAGTACATCAACGCCACCATCTACCAGGCCTTTGATCTGTTCATAGTAAGCAGCCACTACTTCATCAAATGTTACCGCACGAAAACCTGGATTGTTTACGTCGGGTGATAAAGACAATGTTTTATTCAATGGACCGATAGCACCTGCAACAAAACGCGGTTTATCGGGATCCATGGCTGTATATTCATCGGCTGCTGTTCTTGCACATTTTGCAGAAGCAACATTCAGTTCATAGGCCAGTGCCTGCATATCATAATCAGCCTGCGCAATGACAGTGCTGCTGAAAGTATTGGTTTCAATAATATCTGCACCGGCTTCGAGGTATTGCTTGTGAATGCCGGTAATAACCGATGGCTGGGTAATGCTGAGCAGATCATTATTTCCCTTGACATCACTTGGCCAGTCTTTAAAACGTTCGCCTCGATAATCGGCTTCGGTGAGTTTGTGACGCTGGATCATGGTACCCATTGCACCATCAATTACCAGGATGCGGTCCTTTAAACATTCCTGTATTGTCTTTTTCATGTTGAAAAATTTTGTCTATAACGAAATATTGATGCCGTTGGTATGCAGTACAAGTGAGTGACACAACGATGATGACCATAGTTGCTGCCGCTGGCTTAAAAAAGATACCATAAACTTTTAAACGAGAACCAATCCGGGAGAAGATATGCAGAATTGCTTTCGTTTATTAGTTCATTGCCGTTCGGTCCTTCGGATGACCGGCTTACATTTACAGGCTGAACAATAAACAAATCTGCCTGAAAACAGGGACAAAAGTAAGGAAGTATTCGGAGATTTGGAAATTTGAAGATGAGGAAATAATATGAAGATGTGAAGATGTGGAGATGCAGGGACTTCAGTCAGTATGATTTTTTAAAAAGGATATGAACAAATGAAATAAATTGCGAATTGAAGCAATTTTCACATCTACACATCTACACATCTACACATCTACACATCTACACATCTACACATCTTCACATCTACACATCTACACATCTTCACATCTGCTGATCGTAATTGCAGGAAACGGTTACATCAACTGTTTTTGAAATATTATCCTTTACCAGCGAAGGGATGCTGACATTATAATCTGATAAGGTTACCGGAAATTTAGAACTTGCGGAAATCTTACCCGATTGTACAGTAATGGTTCCGGGGGCCGTAATGTTTTTTGTAACGCCGTGGATCATCAGGTCGCCGGTTACCGTTATGGAATAAGTACCGTCTTTTTTAAAATCAACTTTACTGGGGTCGGCGATCTTTCCTTTAAAGGTTGATTTGGGGTATTGATCGCTTTGCAGATAATCAGCATTGAAGTGTTCTTCCATCAATGCTTTTTCAAAATGAAAACCTTTGATCAGCAAAGAAAATTGCAGTTCGCCGGTCTGTGTATTGATCACACCCAATACCTGGTTATTGTCGGCCTTGATATTTTCGAGCGTTGCTTTTGAATAAAAAGAAAGTTTCCCGTTCTTGGTAAAAAATTTCTGAGCAGTAACTGAACAGCAAAGAATTGAGAAAACAAATCCAGACAATAATATCTTTTTCATTTTTTAGTTTTTATTTTTTATTAAATAACATCTTACCAAAACCACATCACCCGGTATGCCCATGTCTGCATCAAAATTGTAACCGGTGCACATTCCTTTCAGAACAATATTGTCGCCCACTTTAATACCGGTAATTTTTTCTTCGAATGTACAATTGATGAAAGCGCCGTCAGTAGCAGTCTTCAGCAGAATAACATCCTGCTTCTTCTGATCCTGTTTCAGTTCGGTAACCAACCCGTTTACTTCAATAACTTTTTTATTGTTTTCATCACCGATGAACTTATTTTTTGCAGTCACCGAATCGGTGGAGAAGGTCTGCTGTAATTCATTTGCTGAAATAATGGCAGCAGGGTCGGCGTTCTTTATGGAAAAATGAGATTTGTTCCAGAGCATGTAGCCTGTGATCAGTCCGGCGGCAGCCAGTAGCAGGATAGAAAAAAAAACTCTCTTTTTTGTTGTAGTGGTCATAAATCCGCGTTGCAGTTAAGGAACGAAGATTTTTGCAAAAAGGTTGCTAAAGGTTGGAGATTTTATTAGACGAAGATTCTTTTCCTGAATGGATAAACTGATAAATAGTCAAATTGTTATGCTTTCAGAATTTTAAGCACTAACAACAATTTAACCATAATAGCAATTCAACAATCTAAGAGAAAATTAAAAGCTACAACTGATCATCAAAACAGCTGCGGAGGTTGCATCGGTACCGATTTTATAATCCGCCATCTTAATATCCAGTGTACTCTGGGCTGAAAGCTTTCCGGATTTCACAACCAGTGTTGCCTTGCTGCTGATCTTTTGTGTGATTCCATGAATAGTAAGATTTCCGGAAACGGATGCGGTGTAACTGCCATCTTTTTCAAGGTCCAGATCTTTGATATTAGTGATGTTACCGGAAAATGAAGCCGTTGGATATTTGCTGCTCTCCAGGTAATCTTCATTAAAATGCTGTTGCATTAAAGCGTCGGGAAATTTAAATCCGAGAACAGGCACTTTGAATCTGATAAGTCCTGATGTATTAATAGATGCTTCTGCCTGGTTGTTGACTGCTTTAATATCTTCTACACTGCCGCCTGCATCAAATTTTATCTGTGCTTTCGAAGTGCTGTAGATCTTATTGGGTTTTATGACGGTGGTATCTACCTGCTTCATTTTTACACTCTGATTATCGATCGCTTCTTTTGGCAATTCAATTCTTTGAACGCCCTGTACATTATTAATGAGAATGCAGTCAGTGAGTGTTACATTACTTAAAAAACCTGTGCAGATCCCTTTGCAGGTAACAGTATTTCCGGGATGAACATTTTCAATAGCTGTTTTGAAAGTACAGGCTACACCGGGTGTTCCATCATTGTTTCCAAATAAAAGTATGGACTGATGATTGTCATTACTGTCGACAGTTGTAACAAGGCCGTTTATTTCCAGTGTTTTATTCAGGAATTTTTTATTGGCGCTGTCTTCAGCAATGCTGAATGCCGCAGACAGATCCCTGGTACTGACCGGTATCCCCTTCTCCGTTTCTACATGACGCTCTGCATTTTTGGTCATCACTTTTAAAATGATGAATCCTGCCAGTGCAATGACTGCAATGATGCCGATGAGTATGAATATTTTTTTCTTCAAGCTTAGCTGATAATATATTGTTCTACAGGAATTCTGTTACTGATACTTTTGGCCAGGGTCATTTCGTCTGCATATTCCAGCTCGCCGCCAAAGGCAATGCCTCTTGCGATGGTGGTAATTTTAACGGGAACCCCTTTCAGTTTTTTACCGATATAATAAATGGTGGTATCTCCCTGTATGGTCGGACTTAATGCAAAAATAAGTTCCTGCGATGCTTCTTTTTTAATTCTTTCAATCAATGGATCGATCGTTAACTGCTCAGGACCGATTCCATCCAATGGCGAAATAATGCCGCCCAGTACATGATACAGCCCGTTAAACTGCTGCGTACTTTCGATTGCGATCACATCGCGGATATTTTCTACAACGCAGATCATTTCCTGTTTACGGCCGCGATTGCTGCAGATGCTGCATGTATCCGTGTCTGAAATATTATGGCAACGGTTACAGAATTTTATTTCTTCCCGCATTCTGGCAATCGTGCTGCTGAAAAAACTCACGGCTCCTTTTTCCTGTTTGATCAGGTGAAGGACCAGTCTCAATGCAGTTTTTTTTCCTACACCTGGCAGCTTCGCAAATTCATTGACCGCATTTTCCAAAAGTTGTGAAGAGAATTGCATGGAGCAAAGTTATACGTTATAAGTTGTACCCCCATCCCCTGAAGGGGAGATAATGTTTATTCTATTAGAAGCCGGGAATTATTACATCCCGCTCATTCTCCCAATTACCCCTGATGGCCAGTTTTTGAGGAAGTGCAATTGCTTTTTCCGGCTGTTGTTTTTTTGAATAATTTCCGGGATCCCATTTTCCATTATTGTTATCATCATATAATATCCGCAACTCATATTCACCGGGTTCAAATAATTTATTGCTCCATTCATTGGAGGTAAGCGCATAAGAAAATTTTATCTCGTCATTCTGAATAAACTGCAGTACCGGATGCTTTGAGATGTTGAGCCCGGTGAAGCGCAGTACAATAGAACCATAATCCGTTAATTTTTTGGTATTGAATTTTAGGGTGTCTGATTTCGCTAAAAAATTATCGGCAGAATCTTTTACCGATTCTTTATCAATGATCAACCGGTACGGATTGTCTTCAGCCCATTTATTTTTTATGGTAAGAATCTTTCGGCTGCTGTCTAACTTAAAGCTGCTGGAAGCAACCGGAACATAACTGGTATCCGTGATCCTGATCTTATTGGTATCTAATATTTTTAATGGCCTGTTGAAAGTAATATTGATATCATTCAGTAAACTCTGACTTCCGGAAAGCAATGAACTGGTATATTTTAATTTTTTATCTGCTGCGGTTCTTATTGTTGGGCCCGGTACGATCTTAATTTCTTTCTGTTCTTCAAATGCATACATGACCGGTGCTGTGTTGGTAGTACCTGTATTAATTACCTGATCTGCAAATGCAAACATTTCAGATTTTGAATTGTATGTCTTGCCACCATCACCATCACGCAATGCATACAGTTTGAAATTACCTGAGGGCAGATTATTAAAGTTGTAGTTTCCACCACTGTCAAGTCTTGCTACATAATCAGGTTTTCTTTTTCTTACAGAAGAATCGTCAGCATTGCGGTACAGCATTGCAATGATCGTGCTGTCTGCTTTACCGGTTTCTGCAAGGATTATTTTTCCTGTAAGACTGAGTGAGTCAATAAATTTACCTGTGGAAAAAACATACGTGAAACGCCGGAAAGGATTTCCTTCATTAATGTCAACTATCGCATTTCCAAAATCAACAGTATAAGTTGTATTGGGTTGTAAAGTATCTTTCAGTTTTACGGTTACAGTCTTTAATTTATAATCTACTGAAGGTGCTTTAATTGGTAAGGGCGAGATCAATACATTGTTCTGAACATCTTTCAGTTCAACATATTCATTAAATGACAACGTAATTTTATTGCCGGTCACATTTACACTCTGCAACTTCGGGGATGCGTTTACCAGTACCGGTGCAATTGTATCCCTGGGACCGCCCGTGGGAGCGCCAATCTGCGCACAACCGCTTCCTGTTATATAAAAAGCAGTAACAATTGTAATGATGGAAAAAATATAAAGCAGGTTTCTGGCCGTCATTCATTTTTATTGAACTGCAAACTTATGGCGTTTAACTTATACAGGAGTTGCATAAATCACAAAATGTTGTTAGATGTCAGTTGTTAGATATTCGTACTTCAAATCTAAAATGCAGTACCAACAACCAACATCTGACAACTCTTTTTAAAAGACTCTTCTATACAAATTCGAGGGACAAGGTATCGGGTTCCTGCTATTCGCATCGCACCTGTTTTCTGAAGTGGCCTGTTCATTATATAAATGTTCCCAGGTAACAGCCCCTTCTGTACTTCCTGCAGTACGCGTGAATCCTGCGCCATTGGTGGTGGCATCGTACGCAAATCCTGCTCTCAATTTATTGGGATTGTCATAATCATTCTTGCCTAAAAAATTATCAAGTGTAACGGTAACGGAAATGGCATCACTGCGGCGGTAATCCATATTATTCCGGTACCATAATCCAAGGTTGATGTAATGGGTTTTAAATTCACAACCCAGGCTTAGTTCTTTGTTATCGCGCTGCATTGAATAAATAGCACCGGGCACCAGCAGCAGATCATCATCCCAGATCTTATTGGTGCCGATCACCAATGGAAAACGCGTTTCCATGGTAAGCCTTCTTGGTAATTTACTTTCTTCTGCATTGGTAAACGATTCATCGGGCTGATTAAGATGATGAACACTTGCACCGATCATCAATCCACTATTGTGTACCCACATTGCCCCTGCGGCAAAATCCGGCAACCATCTTTTATTATTTACATTCGGCGTAACCTGTGAAGGAAGATTGGTAATGATGCCCTGGTTATTGATCTGGTCTGCAAACCAGAGTTTGCTGTAATCTACCTGGCGGTTATACAATCCGGCCTGCAGGCCAAGACTTAACCGGTGACTTCCAAAGCAAAGCATTTTTGCAAAAGTTCCATGAAAGCCCAGTTTTTTTATATAACCTTCCTGTTCACTGTTGGCCATTAATCCAATACCGATATTATGTTCAAAAACATATTTATCTGCGGCGATGGTAAAGTACTGCATGCCCGAAGGCACGATGAGCCATTGTCTCCGGTAAATGGCAGACATCCGGAAATCATAATCCGCCATGCCCGTTGCTGCAGGATTTAAATAAACCGGCGCCATGAATGCATGCGTATACATCGGGTCCTGCGCCTTTCCATAAAATGATAAAGCAGTCATCAGATTCAGCAGTATAAAAATCTTTTTCATCACTATTATATTTTTATCAAGACTAAAATGAATATCGAACAAGGCCCCCTACCCCTAAAGGGGAGTTTGATTCTGCAATACATTGTATTAATTCAAATCATTTAAAATTCATATTCTGTTCGCTTTGAGTATTGAACATTGAATATTGATTTTTTTCCTAGCCGCTTTTCTCTTGAAAAGTAAAACGAATGTTCAATATTCAATTCTCAACGATCAATATTCAACGAAATGGAAAACATCTCCAAACCGAACATTATCAACTATCAATTATCCATTATCAATTCTTACCGAACCAACGTAACCGTTCCTACTCTCTTCTCCTGAGATTGATTCGGATATGACATTCCTTTCCATTCCGTTCCATCTTTAAATACCGCATCAATACGCCATATATAAACATCCTGCTGCACGCCACGACCTTGATTATAATTATCGTTTCCGTTATACAATCCATTCCATCCCTGGTTGGGTGCTCCTTTTGAATCAAGACTCGTTGTTTCAAAAATCTTTTGTCCCCATGTAGTGAATATCTGTAAATGATAAGTTGCCAGTCCGGTTCCGATGGGTAAGAATGTTTTTAAGATGGGTTGTAAACTTCCCGGTTGAAATGCATTGGGCACATATAAATATCCGGGGAACCCCGTGATTTGCACAAATTGATAAACTGTATCAATACAGTTGGAAACATTATCAAACACTGCAAGCGACACCAAATATTTTCCGGTATCCTGGTAACGGTGAGCAGCATCCCTTGTTGTAACCGGCAAACCATTATCACCAAACTGCCAGAAATAACTGTAATTATTATTCTGCGGCGTGGTATTGATAAAGTTGAAGCTGTAATTGGGAACTGCAATAATATTGCTGGGACTAACCACAAAACCCGCTCCAGGCAATATTTTAGCCAGAATAAAATTAGGCTTCACCAAAGAATCTTTACAACCGAAGGCACCGGTGGCTACCAGTTTAATGGTATATGCAGTTGCTCTTGCGGGAAAGGTTTTAAAAGGATTCACCTGTGTACTGAAAGTACCATCACCAAAATCCCACAGATAAGATGTTGCCAATGTACTCAGGTTTGTAAAGCTCACATTGGTAGCACCGCAATCAACAGTTTTATTCGCACTGAAATTCGCCGTTGGTTTATTGGCGATCTTAACATGTACGGTTGAGGTATCATTACAGGTTCCGTCTTTTGCAATCAGTATGATTGGAAAATCACCAAGGTTGGTATATAAATGTGTTGGATTGGTAAAACTGCTGTTGGGTGATCCATCACTCCAGATCCAGGTATAACCGGTAGCGCCTGTTGTTTGATTATTTACTGCAACATTTAATGTGCCGCTGCAACTCAAGCTGTCACTAACGGTGAACAATGCCTTTGGTTTGGCCAATGTGGTAAACGTTCGCGTGGTTGTGTCTGGCTTGCAACCAAAACTATTATCTACAATCAGAGAAATGGTATACAACGTTGCCGGTTGTGTAATGCTTAATGTTGGCGTTGCAGCAGTACTCACCTGTGTTCCGTTTACCAGCCACCTGTAACTGGTAGCTGCAATGGAACTGTTACTGACCTGCAGATCAAAAGGAACGCAGGTATTGGGATTCAGAATATTGAATACAGCTTTTGCGGGTTGCCGCATAATGACAGTTCCTTTCGCCGTATCGCTGCAGCCCAATGAATTGGAAACGATCAGCCATGTATTGAATGTTCGTGGCAGCGGTG
>JBDUCW010000206.1:0-5347 GCA_040003235.1 Ferruginibacter sp.
AATGGATGGAATGTTCCAGTTAAAAGTAAAACCAGGTATGTGGAGACTTGTTGTAATTGCGAAACGTCCTTATAAAAATTATCAGGTTGAAAAAATAGATGTTGTAGAGAATAGTAATACTGATATCGGTGAAATAAAACTTGAAAAATAAAGGCAGATAATCCCTGTTTAATATCTCTTACGTCATAATAGGAAGTTTTACTAACTTCCCTTTATGAAACATTTCAAATTCTACACAAAAGAAGATATACTTTCTCTTACCAAAGTCCGCCGTTTTGAAACCAAAC
This sequence comes from Ferruginibacter sp., assembly GCA_040003235.1. Classification (GTDB taxonomy): domain Bacteria; phylum Bacteroidota; class Bacteroidia; order Chitinophagales; family Chitinophagaceae; genus Ferruginibacter. The sequence goes on from JBDUCW010000206.1 coordinate 288, forward strand.
TTGGAGAACGCGTTCAGTATCTAAAAAAAGAAGAGGGGTGGCCTGAAGTGCTTCAGCAATCAAATGCAAAATATGTAATATTGGGTATTCCCGAAGATATCGGTATCAAGGCAAATTATGGTATCGGAGGTGCGGACACTGCCTGGCTTCCATTTCTTTCTGCTTTTCTGAATTTCAGCAGCAATGATTTTTTAACGGGTGAAGATGTTTTATTGCTGGGCCATTTTGATTTTGGTGATATCAAATTTCTGGTTGAGAATAATGCTTATAATCCAACAGAACTGATCGATGCATATCGGCATGCTGTAAATATTATTGATGAAGAAGTTGAAAATATGCTGAAGCAGATCGCCTCCTGTAAAAAAATTCCTATTGTAATTGGTGGCGGCCACAACAATTCTTATCCTATTATTAAAGGAACAGCCAAAGGTTTATATAAAGCAGAAATGATTCCGCTGGCGCAGATCAATTGTATTAATCTTGATGCCCATGCAGATTACGGTGCAACAGAAGGCCGGCATAGTGGCAATGGTTTCCGTTACGCAGAAGAAGATGGTTACCTGGGAAAATACTGTATTATCGGCCTGCACGAAAATCATGTGCCCCAGAATGTACTTGCGGATATTCATGATAATCCGTTTACCAGTTACATTACTTACGAAGAGATTTTTTTACATGAAAGAAAAAACTTTATACAGGCTGTAGCGCATGCGACAGGATTTACTGAAGATACTTTAACAGGAATTGAACTGGACCTCGACTGCATTGAAAATATTCTCAGCAGTGCTTCTACACCTTGCGGCATCCGGGAATTACAGGCACGTCAATATGTTTCATTTACAGCTACAGATACCAAACCTGCATACCTGCACATTTGCGAAGGTGCTACCCAATTAAATGATGGAAGAAAAGATGAAAGTACAGGCAAACTCATCAGTTACCTTGTTACAGATTTTATTAAAGCACGTTTACAGAATTAAAACGCTTACTTATATTCGTATTCAATGATGCCCTGCAATTCTTTTGCGTCTGAGCGGTAAGTATCCCTCAGTAATGGCTCTTTCTGATGAGTTGCATAACATTTTTCTGTTGCCTTGAGGCCATTGTCATAAGTATATTTCCAGGTATAATAAAAAACAGATCCTTCTTCTGCGGTGACCATCTGGCTGAGCTGGCCGGCGCTGTTGTATTCAAACATAAATATCGGCAACAGCCTGCGCAGGTATGAATTAAAATATACCACATCGGTCAACCTGTTTTTTGCATCATAATAATAGTAATAGGATTTATTGGTCTTCCTGTCTTTTTCTTCAATGATATTTCCCTTTTCATCTGCAATAAGATCAATAGATGCACTGTCGGCATGATTGATCACGCGGATCATTTTTACAGGAATATTTTTTTCATTGTAAAAATAAAGGTGCTGTTCTGATGCATCATTACTCAGATCGTCATCCTTACTGGCAACATAAGAAGTAATGGAATTCAACCGGTCAGCGGCGTCATATCCATACTCAGTAATATTTACAGCGATCTCGGATGAATCAACTGTCCTTTCTATCAATCCTTTTTTATTAAAATAAGAAGTGAGCACCGAAGGTGCACTGGCATAGGATTGTGTAACGGTCTCAAACTGGGAATAATTCTTCTTCAATTTCTTTTCGCAAAAAAAACCGACGCTGGGTTCATCAGGGCGGTCGAAACTTTTCACGGAAATTGTTTTCACTTTATTCTCTTTTAATACAGCCATTTCACTCAACATGTCTTTGTTGCTGATGATGTCCTTGTAATAATACTGCGCATGTACTGTTATGAAAACAAGCATTAATGCTGTGGCAGAAAAAAATCTTTTAATCATGAGTGGTATATCTTGCGCAAAAATAAATTATTCCTGACGTAAATCACGCCATTACAGTATATGCAGGCAAACTTTATTATTTTTAACAAAATTTATCAGCTTGAGTCATCTTAAAGAGCGGGAAGAAAAGAACTGTCTTAACTGCAATGCGGTCATATACGGAAAGTATTGTCATATATGCGGACAGGAAAATATTCATCCCAAAGAATCGGCCTGGCACCTGGTGACTCATTTTTTTCAGGACATTACACATTTTGATGGGAAGTTTTTCAGTACACTGAAATTATTGATCTTTCGTCCGGGCTTTCTATCACGCGAATACATGAATGGGAGACGCGCCAACTATCTCAATCCGATCCGGATGTACGTTTTCAGCTCCGCGATCTTTTTTATTATTTTTTTCAGTGTTTTCCATGTAGATGAGAATACGCTTAAGATAAACGGTGATACCAATGGCGTTGCGTTTGACACGATCAATGCCATGGATTCTGCAGCCTTTTCAAAATTCACTGCAGGAATAAATTTTAGTCTGCATAAGGATAGTATGCCGATGACAAGGGAAGAGTTCAAAGAATTCATTAACAGGTCGGCAGATTCAGGAACTATAAAATTTTTTCGAACCAGTACTTACCGGACGAAAGAATCATATGACAGTGCTTTGTCTGCAGGTACAATTCATGACGGCTGGATCAAAAGAACGTTTATGTATAAACAGATCGAGCTCAGCCAGAAATACAGGGGAAAGCAACGGGAACTGATCAGTGTATTTGCAAATATGCTTTTGCATAGTACGCCGCAGCTGCTGTTCGTTTCATTGCCTTTGTTTGCATTGCTGCTGCAGTTGTTGTATGTGCGCAGGAAACAATACTATTATGTGAACCACGCCATATTTACTGTTCATCTTTTTATTTTTATATTCATTGCCCTGCTTGCTATTTTTGGTATCAATGAACTTTCATCTTTGACAAATTACAGCTGGCTGAAATACATTTCAATACTCATCGGCCTGCTTATTATTTTTTATAACTATAAGGCCATGCGCAATTTTTATCAGCAGGGCAGGGCCAAAACTATTTTTAAATTATTGTTGCTCCACACGGCAAACTTCTTTATTATATTGATATTGTTCGTCTTCTTTGTTTTCTTTTCGTTATTCAAAATTTAAATGCATGCAAACCACAACTGAATCATTTCCGCGACTGGTAAAAATTATGGATGAACTGCGGGAGCAATGCCCCTGGGATAAAAAACAAACCATTCAAACCCTTCGCCAGCTTACCATTGAAGAAACGTACGAACTCACAGATGCAATCACCGATCAGGACTGGAAAGGGATTAAAGAAGAATTGGGCGACCTGTTGCTGCACATTGTTTTTTATGCAAGGATCGGGCAGGAAGAAAACCGTTTTACGCTGGACGATGTGATCAACGGAGTATGTGATAAACTGATCAGCCGGCATCCCCATATTTACAGTGATGTAAAAGTAAATGATGAAGAAGATGTGAAACGCAATTGGGAAAAACTGAAACTGAAAGAAGGAAAGACTTCTGTTTTAGGCGGTGTTCCTAAATCACTACCCGCAACAATAAAAGCAATGCGGCTGCAGGAAAAAGCAAAGCAGGTTGGTTTTGAATGGGAGAATAAAGACCAGGTCTGGGAAAAAGTGGAAGAGGAAATTGCTGAGTTGAAGTCTGCAATTGCCAGCCTGCAATCTGCAAAACAGAAGAAAGAAGAGATACCGCAGCACCTGCAGCAGAACATTGAAGATGAACTGGGGGATGTATTTTTTTCCCTGGTAAACTTTGCAAGGTTTTTGCAGGTAGATGCCGAAAATTCGCTGGAACGTACCAATAAAAAATTCATTAACCGTTTCATGAAAATGGAAAAAGAAGCCCTGGCTGGCGGAAAAGGCCTGGAACAGATGACACTGGAAGAGATGGACGCGATCTGGAACAGGATCAAAATACAATAATCATTCTTGCAAAAATCAACCACCATTAAAAAATTCCTGTATAAAAACAGCTATCTGCTTGTAACGGCCGCCTGGTTGATTACCATTTCTTTTATCATTGATAATTACTGGACGGGGAATACAAGTGTGCAGTCTGTTCAGAGAAATCTTTCAGGCTATATCCGTTCACAGGAAAAAGATTTTGAAAAAACCGCTACTGATACCGGCACCATCAACAAAATACTTACGTCCAACTATGATGAAAAACAGCTGGACCAGTGGACATCAAAAAAATATTTTTATTTTATTTACTCGCTAACGGAAACCGGTGAAGGAAATCTCGTGTTCTGGAATACACAAACTGTTGTACCCAATGATTTTTTACTCAGCACCGCCGATACATGCGGATTTACCAAATTACAGAATGGATTTTATGTCTGGCGGAAAATAAGGTCAGGCCAGCACGTGTTTATTGGACTGATTCCCATCAAATGGAATTACTATATTACCAATGAGTATCTGCAGAACAGTTTTGCAACCGGTAAAAGGATTGAAAGTAATTATGATCTTTCCACAGAGCCCAATGCATATCCTGTTACTTCACAAAACGGGAAGCCGGTTTTCTATCTTGAAAAAAAATCCGGCACCGTAACGGAACACAATAATCTTGTGGCCGTATGGCTAAGGGTGCTTGCAATGATATTGGTCCTGTTATTTGTTCATCTCTCCGCTATTTATTTTATACAAAAGAAAGGTGCATGGACAGGCATATCTTTTTTATTGGTAACGGTTTTCTTATTGCGTTTACTGAGTTACCTTTTCCCGATACCGGTAAACCTACGGCAGTTTGAACTGTTCGATCCTGCGATCTATGGTTCCAATATTATACTGCGTTCTCTTGGTGACCTGCTGATTAATTCGTTGCTGCTGGTATGGGTTGTATTATTTGTACGGCGTTGTGTGATCGACAGGCAGGTATTGCCGCAGTTTACCAAACCAGTTCATCAATGGATATTGCTGACCTTTGTTTCATTGTTACTGGTGATCGCCACTTTTACTGCAGGCCATGTAATACGCACGATGGTGGCCGATTCACAGATACCATTTGATGTAGTTAATTTTTCCAGACTGAATGTTTACAGTGCCATCGGGTTCGTGGTATTGTGCTGCATTGCCACCAGTTATTTTTTCTGTACCCAGTTATTTTTTCAACTGATATCTCTGCTACCCCTTATTTCGACTTTGAATAT
>JBDUCW010000091.1:0-17937 GCA_040003235.1 Ferruginibacter sp.
ACAAAACGGGTGACTTTTTTTTCAAAAATAAATTCAGCGCCACTGGCAAGCAATTGTTCCCGCATGGCGGTGATGATGCCCGGCAGTTTATTGGTGCCGATATGCGGATGTGCTTCGTATAAAATTTTTTCTTCGGCACCAAAATGAACAAAAAGCTGCAGGATGCGGTTGATATCACCGCGTTTGCTGCTGCGCGTATACAATTTGCCATCGCTGTAAGTACCTGCACCGCCTTCTCCAAAACAATAATTGCTTTCGGGATCAATAATGCCTTCTTTATTCAATGCTGCAAGATCCCTGCGTCTTGATCTCACATCTTTTCCACGTTCCAGTAAAATCGGCTTGATACCTGCTTCGAGTAATTTTAATGCGGCAAACAAACCTGCAGGTCCTGCACCGATAATGATTACTTTTCTGGAAGCGGCTGTAACATTTTTAAAAGCGAAAGATTGAATTTTTGTTTGATGAAAAGGCTCATCGAAAAAAGCATTGACTGAAAGATTGATCCATACGGTTTTACCTCGTGCGTCAATCGACTTTTTGAGTACCTGGTATCCTGTTATGGAAGTTCTTTTTTTACCGGAGTTCCTGGCAATAAGATCTGTGATCAGTGCTTCGTTTTCCGCTTCAGAAGGAAGCAGTTTGAGTGAGATTGTTTTTTGCATGTGTTAGGTTTTTATCCTAAAAGCAATACCCCCGTCCCCTGAAGGAGAGTTATATAAAGAGACTACTATAAATTCAGAAATAAGATTTTTGTATTTACTTCCTGTTCAGCATTCCTTGTTACCCGTCCGAACGGATCATTCGGGCGGGCTTGTTCAATATTTTTTATTTAAAACGGAAGATCATCCTGGTTGGTAGAAGTAAAAGTATCGAGCGGTTCCAGGTGATCATTATCGCTGGGCGCACTGCCACCGGGTTGCAGGATCTGTTCTATACGCCACGCATCCAGGTTGGTGATATAATTTACGGTTCCGTTCTTTTCCCATCGGGTTCCTTTGATATTGAAGTGAACTTTTATTTCATCGCCGGTATTTACCCGGTCAACAATATTGGTGCGGTCCTGCACACACTGGAACTTGATGTAATTGGTAATGGTTCGGCCATTAATGTCTTCATTTTTTTCCACCACAAATTCTCTTGTCTTGAAGGTTTCGGTGCGTTGCACAGTCTCATATTTCGCAACCAGCTTTCCTGTTAATTCGTATCCCATATTATTGATTTTACCGGGTCAAATGTAGTTTTATTTTCAATAAAAATTATTTATTGTTTCTTTTTGATTTTGATAACAAAAAACAATTACCTTCCTCATTCAGTCAGCCAATAAAAAAGTAATTTTTTTTTTGACACGGGCTTTTATCACAACTATTTTTTGTAAAGGAATTGAATCGCAGTGGGCACTGGCGGGCATCGTGCGGAGCAGAACATCTGGTGCTGTGAAAATTAGAATTTGTTGAAAGCCCATACTGTGATCATATTGGAAAAAACAAATGAATAAAAAATTTTTTTTTCAACAATTTATGTAGATATTCGCCGTCCTGTTAAACAATTTTTTCAATCTTATCCCGGAGAATTTTTTGCAGGAAACACCCCAGAGACAAGTATTAACTCAATATAAATTTGCTAAAGGCTGATGGAGAAAGTTTTTGATAAAGTTTGGAGTAATTGTTTAGAGATAATCAAAGACATTGTTGAATGGCAGCATTTCAAAACATGGTTCGAACCCATCAGGCCGGTTGCATTAAAAGATAAAATTTTAACGATACAGGTTCCAAGTCAATTCTTTTTTGAGTACCTTGAAGAACATTATGTAACCCTTCTTGCTAAAACATTAAAGCGTGAACTTGGAAAAGAAGCAAGACTGGAATACAGGATCATGGTAGATAGTGGCAACAGTAAAAACAAACCACTTACCATGGATGTTCCGGGACATGGTTTTAAATCTTATTCAAACAATGAAATGGATTTCCCTTTAGTTATAAATAATCCTGTTAAGAATCCTTTCGTCATTCCGGGCCTGAAAAAAATGCAGATCGACCCGCAGCTCAATCATTCCTATACTTTTGATTCTTTTATAGAAGGCGATTGCAATCGCGTTGCGCGCCGTGCCGGTAAAACTGTTGCAGAAAAACCAGGTACTACTTCTTTTAATCCACTTGTTATTTATGGCGGTGTTGGTTTGGGAAAAACGCATCTTGCACAAGCCATCGGTAATGAAGTAAAAAGACTGCATCAGAATAAAGTGGTGTTGTATGTAAGTTCAGAAAAATTCATTAACCAGTTCATTGATCATGGCCGTAATAATGCGATCAATGACTTCATACATTTTTACCAGCTGATAGACGTACTCATTATTGATGATGTGCAGTTTTTCAGCCGTGCAGAAAAAAGCCAGGACGCTTTCTTTGCTATTTTTAATCACCTGCATCAAAGTGGTAAGCAATTGATTCTCACTTCCGATAAATCTCCAAAAGATCTTGAAGGGGTGCAGGAACGTTTGCTCAGCCGCTTCAGATGGGGACTCAGCGCGGATCTTCAGACACCCGATTATGAAACCAAGATCGATATACTGGAGAAAAAAATGAAGAATGACGGCCTTGATATGCCGAAGGAAGTGGTTAAATATATTGCGTATAATATCAACAGTAATGTACGTGAACTGGAAGGCGCACTGATATCATTGTTGGCACAATCTTCGCTAAACAAACGCGAAATTGACCTAGAATTAGCCAAGAAAGTGTTACGAAACTTTGTAAAATCATCCAGTAAAGAAATCACAATAGACGCTATCCAGAAAATGGTATGCGAATATTTTGATGTAGCCTACGATAAACTGCTGCAGAAAACGCGCAAGCGTGAAATTGTGCAGGCCCGCCAGATCACCATGTTCCTGGCCAAAGCATTTACAAAAAATTCTCTCAAAACAATCGGCGAACATTTCGGTGGCCGCGATCATACCACGGTAATACACAGTTGCCAGACTGTAAAAGACCTGATGGATACTGACAGCCTCTTTAAAGAAAGCGTACTGGAACTGCAGCAGAAAGTGCAGCTGGCCGCGATGTAAGAAGTTATACGTTTTACGTTTTACGTTATAAGTAAGTCTTTTATTTTTTGTTAGCTGATTCACTTCATCAACCTTTCAACTTCATTAACTCAATATTGAAATACCTTTTCTTCATTTCTATTCTCTTTGCATCATTGCAATCCTGTGATCAGAATAAAAAAATTATTGCAGAGCGGCTCAGCATTACGGATAGTGTTGCCATCAATTATTTCAGGGGTAATGGCAGTATGGATACTGTTATTGCAATAAAAATAATCCGGGATAAAAAAGCAATAGAACAGCTTGCGGAATATATCAGTAACTCCTCTGCAGATGAACAGCAATGCGGCTTTGATGGGTCCATTCATTTTTTCAGAAACAACCTGGTACTGCAGGATATTGATTTCAGAATGAATGATGCCGGCTGCATGCATTTCCGATTGAAGATCAACGGCGAATGGTTCAATACAAAACTCTCAAATGATGCGAAGAGTTTTCTGGAGAAGATAAAAGCTCAATGACCTTAATTTGATTTGGTGATTTGATGATTTGGTGATGAAATACAGAAGACGATCAGGCTTACCAGTTTCATCTCTTATTATGTATTGTGGGAAGGCTCATCATGGATAGTTTTCAATCATAGTTTTTTTTGACGGGAAGACGTGAAGCCGGGAAGATTATTTTTCGAAACACGATAGCAATCATGAACCTGATGAGCCTTCCTTCAGAATATCAATTGATGAAAAAACTATTAAGCCAAATAATGCCTGGAATGCAAATGCTGCTATAATATTTTAAAAGTCGTTACGGGCCGAAGGAATTTCCAAATCACCAAATTGATTAATTTTTTTGCGATTGCGGTAATGTAAATCCAAACGTACTGCCCACATCCACTTTACTTCTTACATGAATATTATGACCATGTGCTTCAACGATATGTTTGCAGATGGACAATCCCAGCCCGCTGCCGCCCACTTTGCGGCTTCGTGCAAGATCGGTTCGGTAAAAGCGTTCAAATATCCGGTGGAGATGCTCTTCTGCAATGCCGGCACCATCATCGCTGATCTCGATTAAAATGCGTTCACCATCCAGTTTATAAAAACTCGCTTCAATACTTCCGTTCTGCTTGCCGTATTTAATGGCATTGTCAACAAAATTGATCAGCACCTGCCGGATCTTGTTTTTGTCTGCCAGCACATTCAACGGAAACTCACAACCTTTTTTGATGGTGCAGCTGATATTTTTTTCGCCGCTTTTTATCATTAAAATATCAAACACTTCCTTTACCAGTTCCTGAATAATAAAATTTTCTTTGAACAATAACTGTTCGCCGCTTTCCAGTTTACTGATCTCATCCAGGTCGTCTACCAGGTTTACCAGCCTTTCTATGTTCCGGTTGGTACTCTGTAAAAATCTTGCACTCACTTCTTTATTATCAGCTGCGCCGTTGAGCAATGTTTCTACATAACCCTGTATGGCAAAGATTGGCGTCTTCAGTTCATGACTGAGATTCTGTAAAAATTCTCTCCGGTAAATTTCATTGCGCTGCAGTTGTTCAATCTCGTCTTTCCTTTGCCTGGCCCAGCTTTCCACGTCATCCTTTACTTCATCCATACTTTTTTGAGGCAGAATATCTTTGTAATAAAATTCCTCTCTTTTGCTGGCCTTGGTCTGGTAAATGAATTTGTAGATGAGTTTTATTTTCCGGTAAATAAAACGCTGCAGCGTATATAATATCAATGCAAAACTTCCCAGGAAGATGACCACAAAAGATATCAGGGCGATCCACCATACGGGTTTAAAAATAAAAATTCCCAAAGTTATCGGCGCGGAAATAACGAGTGCAGTAAATGCAGATAATTGTTGCGGCGATAAATTTTTTGCAGAGATCATGATGGGAGCCATTAAAGGCGCAGAGCAAATTTACGCAATGGTAATAACTTTGAGGCGCTGTTTAGCTTTCGGGGATTTATTTAATGCCGAAGTCAAAATTAAAAATTAAAAAAAATCAAAGCGCCAGATCATCCCGTTAAATGAATACTGCTAGTCTGAACTTTTTAATTTTTTATTTTAACTTTTGCCTCAATCGTTCATCTCAAACTTATATCCAACACCCTTTACGGTAGTGATGCAATCGAGATTGAGTTTCTGCCTGATCTTTCTTATATGAACATCAATGGTGCGGTCTCCTACGATCACTTCTGTTCCCCAGATGCTGTTCAGGATCTCATTTCTGAGGAAAACCTTGCCCGGCTTACCTGCCAGCAATGACAGCAATTCAAATTCTTTTCTGGCCAGTGTGATTTCTTCTCCTTTGTGAACAATAATATATTTTTCGCGGTCGATCTGCAGATCACCGAGTTGCAGAACAGAACTTTCTTCTTTGCTGAATCTTCTGAAGAGTGCATTTACTTTACTGAGCAATACTTTCGGACTGATGGGTTTTGTAAGATAATCATCGGCACCGGTCTCAAGTCCTTTAATTTCTGAACTTTCATCACTGAGTGCAGTTAAGAAAATGATGAGTGTATTTTTGAATGCCGGCTGGAGACGCAGGATATTACAGACTTCCATACCATTTTTACCCGGCATCATCACATCAAGAATGATCAGGTCAGGCTGATGTTTTTTTGCACGGTCAATGGCTTCGTCACCATTTTTTGCAGTGATCACCAGGTAACCTTCCGCACTCAGGTTGTAACTGATGATCTCCAGTATATCGGGTTCATCATCTGCGATCAGCACCTTTAGTTTTTTTATCTCCATTTGTTTATTTGTGCAAAATTAAAACTTGGCCGCCGTTAATTATTATTTAAAGATTATCAAATTGTTAAGCAAAAAGCAGCGATTGAAACAACATATCCATCTTCTGAATATGCGTGATGCAATGATTGGCATTATTTTTATCATCTTTGCACCTGAATTATGAATATGAAGACATTTTTTCTGAGCCTGCTTTCTGCATTATCCTCTTTACATAGTCTGGCTTCCATTGATTCGGTAAAAATTCCGATGGGACAGCAATTATTTTACAGAAGGGTAGACGAAGCGCAGCTGGAAGCAGATAAACTCGATTATAAAGCAGATCATTTTTTAAAACTTACCGGTAATGATGAGATAAACCTGCAGATAACTGATGCCATCTTCCGTCGCATTGATGAAATGCAGTACGATTGTGTGGTCAACAAAAGATTTGAAGCAAACAACAACAAAGTAAATGGTGCTTTAAGATTGTTGAGAAATGTTGTGATTGCTTTTTCTTCGGCTTACCGCCAGAAAAAGATCAATGCGGTATATGCACCTGAACTGATTGATTGTTTTGAAAAATCATTTCATGCCTCACTTGACAGCCAGAGCATTGCACCGTTTATTAATGAAGTGCATTATGAAACCGGCAATATCATACTTGATATGTTTCCGGAAAATTCCGGTTATGCAGCGAGCAAAAAAATACTGTTCCTGAAGTATATCAATATGCATCCGGAAAAAACACTGCAACTGATCGGGCCCTATGCGGATGAACCTTTTGCAGATAGTCTCGTTGTATTGGCCTGTCTCCGCAACCCTGTTCAGTTATACAACTATGCACAGAAAACGAATTCACCGGAAGGAAGATTAATTCACCGCAGCACAAATCCAATGGTGAAAGCAGTAGCAGATCTGAGTCTTACACCCAATGCACTTTTTTATTTTCCTTTCCTGGATGATCTGCTGAAAGGAAAGAAGACCATTGATGATATCAAAAAATATGTTGGTGACGGCGAAGAAGGATATGACAGTGTGGGATATTACAAGTTGCTGGTAAAAACAGAGATCGATTATTACAATCGTGTGGCAGTGCTGAAAGATACGCCGGTAGCCATGTATGGTTCTAACAGTCTTACAGAAACATTGCAGAAAAAATCATGGCAGCATTTTGTAAAGCATATGAATGAACTGCATGAAGTAACCAATCCCAATATCCGTTTCAGATCCGTTGATCAGTTAGGCCCGACAGAATTGTATTATTTAATGGTACTTACCGAAGAAGATATTTATACGAGTACTTTTAAAAATTGTTTTGAAAGGATGATGGACCGGCTTGGTAAAAAACCAAAGACTGATTCATTGTTACTGGCAGTAAATTTTGATCATTACAAGAAGTTTATAAAAATGTCTGCAGGTTATAATAAACTGGATACTTTTCTGAAAGCCATGCCGAAAGAAAATGCAGACAACCTGATGCGGGCATTTACCAAGAACCTTGAAAAATCGTCCAACAACGAAGAAGCGGTGGATGTAGCCGATTCTTATTCTTCGGTACTGAATAATAAACCACTGTCTTCTTTTATTCTGAATCAATTAAAAGAAAATGAGCGCCGTTGTATTGCGGCCGGTGATCAAAAAGGAACAGTATTGTACCAGGTGCTGAAAAATATTTGTTTGTCTGCAACTGACAGTACCATCAATCTTACGCAGTTGTATGGCATACCATCTGTTTATTCGCTTGAATACAATGCATTGGCAGATGACAGCGGCCGCGTTATAGAACAGAATTTTTTTTACGGCGATGAAGATGGCCGGGCTTATTATCCCCTCTTTGTAAATTCATTTCCTGCATCTGTGTGGAAGCGGACTGAAAATAAAGAATGGATAGAATTCAGCAGCATCAAGGGAAAACCGGTATGGGTATTTGCGAATAAGCCATTGGATAATGATTCAGGGCAGGATTCAGTTGCGCAGGCCGACCTTACCGAATACCTGCAGGAAAAAGATTGGGCACCCAATGTATTTGTGCACCGCGGTCATAGTTACTGGCTGCCTTATACACTCGATCAGTTGCAGCCATCCGGAAAAATTATTATCCTGGGAAGTTGCGGTGGATATAAAAATTTAAGCAGGGTGTTGGAAACCTGTCCGGATGCACATATCATTTCTACCAAACAGATCGGCAAAGGTGATATGAACCAGAAGATCATCAATTATGTAAATGCAGAATTAATCAAAGGAAAGAAATTAGACTGGCGGCAGATGTGGGATAACATGACCAAAGATTTTGCAAAAGATCCCAACAAAGAAGTAAGAGATACCTGGCTCGATTATATACCGCCGCATAAAAATTTAGGAGCGTTGTTTATTAAGGCGTATACAAAAAAGTTGGAAGGAGAGTAGCGAGGTTGTTTGTTGCTAGATGTTCGTTGTTAGTGGTTAGAAATTTCTTCCTGACAACTAACTACTAACAACTAACATCTGTATTATCTTTGCCTCATGATCACTGCGCCGGCTGCCAAAAAAAAGATTTTCGATTCTTCTTTGCTGAAACGCATATTTAAATTTGCAGCACCTTATAAAAATAAATTCTACGGTTCAATATTTCTGGCAATATTGCTGGCAGCTATCGCACCGGTAAGACCAGCATTGATACAGCTTACGATCAATCACGGTATTACTGCCAAACAATCAATACTTCACCTCGTAAATGGTCCCGGTGGTTTTATTATTGAGGTTACCATTATACAGATTGTTTTATTGCTGATGGAAACTGCCTGCCGTTTTCTATTTACTTTTCTTACAGCATCGCTTGGCCAGAATGTAGTAAAAGATATGCGGGTAACCACTTATGATAAGATCATTCACCTGAATTTATCACAGTTTGATAAAACACCCATCGGAACACTTACCACAAGAACGATCAATGATATCGAATCCATCAATGATGTTTTCAGTGACGGGCTGATCCCGATCATTGCAGATCTGCTTTCTATTATTTCTGTGCTGATCTATATGTTCTTTACAGACTGGAGTCTGACACTGATCTGCCTGGCACCATTTCCGATACTGATATTTGCAACCTATATTTTTAAAGAAACTGTAAACAAATCTTTTATCCGTGTAAGAAATGCAGTGGCAAGTCTGAACGCATTTGTGCAGGAACACATTACCGGAATGGCCGTGGTACAGGCATTTGCAGCCGAAACAAGAGAAGGACAAAAATTCGAATCCATTAATAAAGAACACAGGAATGCAAATATCCGTTCCATATTTGCGTACTCCATTTTTTTTCCGGTAGTAGAACTGGTGCTTGCCATTTCAATCGGACTGCTGGTTTGGTGGGCCGGAATGTATGCCAATGAAAATGCGGCGGGCAATATTACTTCATTTATTCTTTGTCTGAATTTATTGTTTCGTCCGCTGCGGGTATTGGCGGATAAGTTCAATGTATTGCAGATGGGCATGATTGCGGGGGAACGGGTTTTTAAAGTGCTGGACAATCCGGATACAACTATTGACAATGGAACTTATGCGCCTGTAGATATGAAAGGCAATGTAGCATTTGACAAAGTATGGTTTGCCTACAATGAAGATCAGTATGTGCTGAAAGATATTTCTTTTAATATCAAGGCTGGAGAAACGATGGCGATTGTTGGACATACAGGCAGTGGTAAAACATCCATCATCAGTCTGATCAATCGCCTGTATCATATTCAGCAGGGAAAGATCCGGATCGATGATACTGCTATTGAAGATTATAAACTTGAAGCATTGCGCAGCAGGATCGCTGTGGTACTGCAGGATGTATTTCTTTTCAGTGGTTCGGTAATGGATAATATCACATTGCGCAATAAAGATATTTCAAGAGAACAGGTAATTGAAGCGGCGAAGCTGATCGGTATTCACGATTTTATTATGCGGTTGCCGGGCGGATATGATTATAATGTAATGGAACGCGGCGCTACATTATCATTGGGTCAGCGTCAATTGCTTTCATTTGCAAGAGCATTGCTGTACAATCCTGCAGTGCTTATTCTTGATGAAGCCACTTCATCGGTAGATACAGAAAGTGAACTGCTGATTCAGCATGCTATTGATAAATTAATTGCGGGAAGAACCTCCATTGTTATTGCCCATCGTTTATCAACCATCCGCAAAGCAGATAAGATCCTTGTGCTGGATAAAGGAGAAGTAAAAGAAATGGGCTCCCATGAAGAATTACTGGCGCTGAAAGGATTTTATTACCGGTTGCATAAAATGCAGTTTGAAAAACAGGAGAAGGCAGCGTAGCTACGGACACGGAAAGCAGGCCACGAATTACACGAATTCACACGAATGGTTCTGGAATTTAAACTTACAACCTATAACTTAAAACTTATTACCATAATTAACTTCTTCAACCCTGTCAACTGTCAACTACTACGTAAACTTTTCTTCTCTCAGGATTTCGCATTTCAGGGCTCCATCCTTATCTTTGCGCCAAATTAAGGGAAGATATGATCAAAATAAGCTTCAAATCGTTACTGGTGGCTGTTTTTAGCGTTTTCAGCCTGGTGGTTTCTGCACAGACTGAAAAACAGGCTGAAGCTGCAACCAAAATGGAGAAAATGGATGCCGGTGAAATTATTTTAGATCACGTGATGGATGCACATGAGTTCCATTTTTTTACGATTAAAAACAAGGAAAATCCTGAAGCATCTACCAATGCCATATTGCCTTTACCAATAATTGTATATTCTCCGGGAAAAGGATTCAGCAGTTTTCTTTCTTCGCGTTTTCATCACGATCAGGTTTATGATGGCTACCGTTTGCTTGAACCTGCTTTTATTAAAGAACATGGCCTTGATCAAATAAAAGATGCCAAGGGGCAGCCCAGGTATGAAGTGGGTAAAATTTATGCTACCGATGCAGCCGGAATGCCGTTGCTGGATACAAAAGTGTATGATTTTTCTCTTACGAAGAATACCACGCAGATGCTGTTCACACTCACAATCCTGCTTGTGCTGATGCTGTCGATCGCAAAAAAATATAAAAACGGACAGGGTGTTAAAAATGCGCCTAAAGGATGGCAGAACGCAATTGAACCAGTGATCACTTTTGTAAGAGATGACATCGCAAGACCGAATCTTGGAAAAAAATATAAGACCTATTTACCATTTCTGTTGACAGCTTTCTTTTTTATATTGATCAATAATATATTCGGACTGATCCCAGGCTTTGCGAATGTCAGTGGTAATATCGCTTTTACTTTTGTATTGGGTATTATTTCTTTCATTGTAATTCTGTTCAGTACCAATAAACATTACTGGGCGCATATTTTCTGGCCACCGGTGCCGCATGGTGTTAAACCGATCTTGATTCCGGTTGAGATACTCGGCATTTTCACCAAGCCATTCGCATTGATCATCCGGTTGTTTGCCAATATGCTGGCGGGCCATATTATTATATTGAGTTTTGTTTGCCTCATCTTTATCATGGGAGCAATGAAAACTGCTCTGGGTTGGGGCACATCGCCTTTGTTTGTGGCATTGGCCGTATTTATTTATTTGCTTGAAGTACTGGTGGCATTCATTCAGGCTTATATATTCACAACGCTCACGGCCGTGTTTATCGGGCAGGCTTTTGAAGGTGGCCATGATGAGTTACCAGGCCACCACGATGGGGCTGTTATTTAATTTTTTAGATCTGAATTGTTTTTTTTAATCATTTATAAATTCAAGTAGTATGACTTTGTTGAACACATTGCTGGAAGTTCAGTTTGGCTTCTCACACATGGGTGGTGCAATCGGCGCCGGCCTCGCTGCAATCGGTGCAGGTATTGGTGTGGGTTTAATCGGTAAAGGCGCGGTAGAATCTATTGCCCGCCAGCCGGAAGCTATTAATGACATCCGCAGTACAATGATCCTTGCTGCTGCCCTTGTAGAGGGTGTGGCACTGCTTTCTGCAGTTGCCGGACTTTTGGCAGTATTCAAAGGATAATTGTATCCAACTTTTTACTGCATCCAAAGCAAAGGGCGGAGGATGCAGTAATTTTTAAAAATTGAATTACGCATTTAAAATTTTAATATGAAACTGTTAACTCCTGATTTAGGTTTACTTTTCTGGAACCTGCTTGCATTCCTGATCGCATTTTTTATACTGCGTAAATTTGCATGGCCTGCCATTATAAAAGGTTTGAATGAAAGGGAAGCAAAGATCAACGACAGCATCGCTACTGCCGAAAGAGTGCAGGCTGAAATGGCTAAAATGAAGAATGAAAACGAGACCATGATGGCCCAGGCCCGTGAAGAAAGATCTCAAATGCTGAAAGAAGCAAAAGCTACCAAAGACCGGATCGTGAATGAAGCAAAGGATGAAGCCAAAGCAGAAGCTGCCAAAATCATTGCCAATGCACAGGCTGTGATCAATCAACAAAAAAATGCAGCCCTGATAGATCTGAAAAATAAAGTAGGTAACCTGGTATTGGAAGTAAGTGAAAAAGTATTGCGTCGTGAACTGGCCAATAAGCCGGAACAGGAAAGCTACATCAAACTGATGGCGGAAGAAAGTAAATTGAATTAAATAATTTGATGATTTGGTAATTCCTCAAAACCGGAAAAGAATTTTACCAATGTTAAGTTTTCGACTTGAAAAAATTACCAAATCAGCAAATCACCAAATCTTCAAATCGAATTAGATGAATAATCCACGTTTAGCAGGACGGTACGCGAAAAGCCTGGTTGGTCTGGCAACAGAACAGAACCAGCTGGAAGCAATGTACAATGATATGAAGTACCTGCAGAGTATCTTCAAAAGCAATGCGGATGTGGTAGCATTGTTACGCAGCCCGATCATCAACGCTGATAAAAAAGAAAAGATTATCGCTGCAATTACTACCACTAATATCGGTAAACTGAGTTATGCTTTTATTAAACTGCTGATCGATAAAGGACGTGAACGTAATTTGCCGGAGATCGCCGATGAGGTCATCACTCAATATAACACGATCCATAATATTCACAAGGTAAAGATCACTACTGCTGTCCCTATGAGTGAGGATTTGAAAAACACGGTGATCAATAAATTGAAAGTGGATGCTGCGCTTGAAAATATAGAATTGGAAACTGCGGTCAACGAAGAACTGATCGGCGGATTTGTGCTGGAAACGCAGGGCAATCTTGTTGATGCCAGCATCTTACGCGATCTGAAAGATGTTAGAAAACAGTTTTTGAATAACGATTATATTCACCAGATCCGGTAAGGAGCAATTAATAATTGATAATGGATAATGGATGATTTTTTCAATGCAATGCTTCTATTCAATTCCACTCATTCTTTTCAGGCATGGTAGATTTTCAGACAGACTTCTCTCTCTCTTGGAGGAGTGAGGCTCTCAAAACATCAAATTCCTCTGCTGTTTAAACCTTTTTCCCTTATTAACGTTTAATGTTCCCGGCCCACGCAACGTTTACAAACATAATATTGTCCGCACAATAACGTTCTGTAGGGGCTTTCGTTATCTTTGCAGCACGATCAATCAACCGTTTTAGTATAAAACAGACCCGATGGCAAAACAACATACTCTTCATTGTTCTTTCTGTGGCCGCAGCCGCGATGAGGTTAAGATACTCATTGCCGGACAGGATGGTCATATCTGCGAAAGCTGTGTTGAACATGCCGAAGACATTATTGAACAGGAACTGGGCAATTATAAAGAAGCCAAACAGACTGCTTCACAAAATTACAAACTCACTGTACGCAAGCCCATCGAAATAAAAAAATTCCTCGATGAATACGTGATCGGGCAGGATGATGCCAAGAAAGTATTGGCAGTAGCGGTTTACAATCATTATAAAAGGCTGAATCAGAAAATAGACAATGATGTTGAAATAGAAAAAAGCAATATCATTATGGTAGGTGAAACCGGCACCGGAAAAACATTGCTGGCAAAATCTATTGCCCGGATGCTAAACGTTCCGTTTGCCATTGTGGATGCAACCGTTTTTACCGAAGCGGGTTATGTGGGCGAAGACGTGGAAAGTATGCTGAGCCGTTTATTACAGGCCTGCAATTATGATGTGGCAGCTGCAGAAAAAGGAATTGTATTTATTGATGAGATTGATAAGATCGGTCGCAAGAGCGATAATCCGAGCATTACCCGCGATGTAAGCGGCGAAGGTGTACAACAGGGATTATTGAAATTGCTGGAAGGAACCGAAGTCTTGGTACCACCACAGGGCGGCCGCAAACATCCTGAACAGAAACTTGTAAAAGTAAATACGAGCAATATTTTATTTATCTGCGGTGGTGCTTTTGCCGGAATTGATAAAATTATTGCGCGTCGTGTAAATACACATGCGATTGGATTCAATGTAAATAAGGAACAACAGAAATATCATGAAGACAATATCCTGCAGTTTGTAAATGCACAGGATATGAAAACATTTGGATTGATTCCCGAATTGCTCGGCCGTTTACCTGTGATCACTTACCTGAATCCCCTCGATGCTGCAACCTTACGCAGTATTTTGACCGAACCCAAGAACGCATTGATGAAACAGTTCACAAAATTATTTGAACTGGAAGGCATCGAATTAAAAATAGAAGACGATGTACTCGACTTCATGGTGCAGAAAGCACTTGAATATAAACTGGGCGCCCGCGGACTCCGCAGCATCTGCGAAAGCATTCTCACCGATGCTATGTATGAACTTCCCTCACAGAAATTAAAAAACTTTGATGTAACGCTTGAATACGCAATGCGCAAATTCAAGAACAGCAAGATGAGTTTACTTAAAGTAGCTTAGTAATTGATAATTTATAATTGATAGTTGAAAATTGATAATGTTGAGAGCTTTATCCATCTTGATATTATTATCATTCATTACACATTGTGAAGCACAGATAATTTCATTGCCGGAAATGTATGGAATGAGCTATTCCGAGCCTGTATATGAAAATGACAGACCCCATAGAGAATTTACATGGACACTGGAAATTTTTGCAGATTCAACTTTTATATTAAGAAAGAAGGAAATCTGCGATTACTGCTGGTATCAATCTTCGGTTACAAAAGTTATCGGTAAACTTGATAAATGGAAATCGAAATCTATTCTTACAGGTTTAGAAGACAAGAAACTGTACGAAAGCTGGAATCTGAAAAAACTTAAGTTTTATAAAAAGAATCTTTACGTTTCAGCATTTGAAAAAGGAGACGATTATTTTATCATAGAAGATACTGATACTTATCACAGCAATGATACTATTCGCCTGAAAAAGCTGAACCTGGCTGTATATTTTTATTTGGAATTGAAATTTCAAAACCAGGTTTCATTTTTTGATTCTATACCCCCAAATATGTTCTCCAATGCTTATAAGCCACCCAGAATTATACTAGATCCGCTGAATAATTAAGTGCGTCAGATTCCCCAATATTTGATATATCGCATTTAACTGAAAGCAACTCAATCTGAAGGAATTATTAATTCTTAATTTTTAATTCTTAATTCCGAAAACGCCCGCGAAACTTGATATCCATCACCGCTTTCTCCCCAACTTTCAAACATCTGAATTTCATTTTAGGTAATTGATTCTTTTCAATTTATTTTTACGCCGCTGATAAAAATAAAACAGCCGTTCAATATTGAATGAGCGTACAAGAGTGCGACGCCACTGAAGCTGAACAGCGTGATGTGGCCGGGCTCAAAAAAAACAAATACCATGATCGACGTAATTCTCGGTTTGCAATGGGGTGATGAAGGAAAAGGAAAGATTGTAGATTTCTTTGCACCTCATTATGATATTGTCGCCAGGTTTCAGGGTGGACCGAATGCGGGACATACGCTGTATGTTGACGGAAAAAAAACGGTACTGCACCAGATCCCGAGCGGTATTTTTCATGAAGACAAGATCAACCTGATCGGCAATGGCGTAGTGCTTGACCCGGTTACGCTGAAACGCGAATGCCAGACGGTAGCATCCTTTGGCGTTGACTTTAAAAAGAATCTGTATATCAGCGAACGCACACATCTTATACTGCCTACACATCGTGCAATTGATAAGGCAAGCGAGTTGGCGAAGGGCAATGAAAAGATCGGCAGCACTTTGAAAGGGATCGGTCCGGCATACATGGATAAGACCGGCCGTAACGGGTTAAGGGTTGGAGATCTGCTCGATAAAAACTTTACAACGCAATATATTAAGCTGAGGCTGAAACATCAGAAACTGCTGGAGAATTTTAATTTTAATGAAGACATCACGGCCTGGGAAGAAGAATTTTTTGAAGCCATTGAATTGTTGCGTGAATTAAAAATCGTGAACGGCGAATATTTTATCAATGATAAAATAGCGCAGGGCAATAAAGTCTTGGCCGAAGGTGCACAGGGAAGCATGTTAGATGTTGACTTCGGTACATTTCCGTATGTCACAAGCAGCAGTACCATATCGGCTGGTGTCTGTACAGGATTGGGGGTAGCGCCGCAAAAAATAAAGGAAGTGATGGGTGTTACAAAAGCATATTGTACACGTGTTGGCGGTGGACCTTTTCCTACAGAACTGCTGGACGAAACCGGTGAGCAGATCAGGCAAACGGGCCATGAGTTTGGCAGTACAACCGGGCGGCCGCGCCGTTGCGGATGGATAGATCTGATCGCACTGCAGTTTGCCTGTATGGTAAATGGTGTTACGCAATTGGTGATGACCAAGGCCGATGTGCTGGATGAGCTGGATGAACTGAATGTATGCAATGCCTATAAAATTGATGGACAAGAGAAAAGTTTTGTACCTTTTCAGATGAGCAGGCTGGCTATTGAACCGGTATATAAAAATTTTGCAGGCTGGAAGACAGACATCACTGCAATAAAAGATTATACCGCGTTGCCTGAAAAGATGAAGACCTATATCAATTACCTGAATGAATTTTTGAAAGTGCCGGTAAAATATATCAGCAACGGTCCGGGCAGGGATCAAATAGTAAGCGCATAAAAAAATAATAAAAATAATTGCCTTTTTTTTTGGCTAATTAAAAATCTCTAAGAAATTTTACAGTAATAATCTTTTTTGTATGACTTCTAAATCTGACAAAGAAAAAAAGACTCCTGCTGCAAAACCTGCTGCAGAAAAACCAGCTCCCAAAGCTTCTCCAAAATCGAAAAAAGATGAGGATGAAGAAGATGATGATGAGGACGTTGATGATGAGCCCACTCCGAAAAAAGGAAAGGCCGGCTCTAAAAAAGGCAAGAACGACGATGATGACGATGATGATTCTGATGTGGAAGTAGCAGATGACTGGGAAAAGCCGGAAGAAGAAGATAATTGGGATCCTGACTTTGATGAGTTTGATGTACCAAAATCAAAAACCAAAAAAGCTCCAGGTGGCAAGAAGGCTGCAAAGGATGAGGACGACGACCTGAAGATGGATAGCGACTTCAAAGAGTTTGGCCTGTTTGATGACGATGGCGGCGGTGGCGGTGGCGGCTATGATGATGATGACGACTTTTAGTTATATCCAATCAACACAGTGAACCAACAGGGCAAAACTTTTGCTATAACTGATTTTTCTGCATTCAGATTAAAAATGCTGAGCTGGGTAAACCGGTTCAGCATTTTTTGTTTGCTTGATAACAGCCAATACCATTTTAGTGATCCGGCTTTTGAATGCTTGCTGGGCGCAGGTTCTAAAAAAAATATTGAATGTGCCGCCGGTAATGCATTTGATCAACTGAAAGATTTTTATGATGCCAATACTGATTGGTTAATGGGGCATCTTGCCTACGGATTGAAAGCAGAAACAGAACAAGTTGCTTCGACGCATATCGATAAGATTGGCTTTGCAGACATGCATTTTTTTATTCCGCAGATCATTATCAGTTTAAAAGAAAAGGAAGTAAAAATTATCGCTGATGATGCTGGTGCTGTGTATGATGCAATCGTTCAAACAAAAATTGACGGGCATAAAAGGCAGACTGTTAAAAATATTCAGCGTCGTTTTTTGAAAGAGGAATATTTACACGCAATAAAAAAAATCCAACAACATATCTTACGCGGGGATTGCTATGAAATAAATTTTTGCCAGGAATTTTTTGCAGTAGACGAGACGATTGATCCAACTGCGGTGTATGTACAATTGACTGCTTTATCACCCAATCCATTTTCTTCTTTTT
>JBDUCW010000092.1:0-17767 GCA_040003235.1 Ferruginibacter sp.
TCTGTAAATCCACATCCTACAAAAACAAAATCACCGGGTTTAAAAATGGTAGCACCTACTGTAAAGCTGTCGGTCAATCCTGTTGCGGTATAACATTTACCCGGATCATTGTATTCATACACCGAGAAAAAATATTTAGTGCCTGTTGTCAGTCCACTTACTGTAAAACCATTTACATTTCTGAAGCTTGCATTGTGTACTGCATAAGTGCCGCCGCCCAGATCAGCGCCTGCAGCAAATGTTGCATTGCTGGCATAAGTTGATCCATTGACAGGCGTAAAAGTAATGGCGTTATTTGCTCTGCAGAACACAACAGCTCCGCTGCCATTGCCTCTTGTAAATAACATCGACATGGTTGTTGCCGTACTTCCGGCATAACGCAGATTGGAAGCGCCCTGTGTGGGCGTAGTACAGGAGCCTGCACAAAGATTGGCAGCTGATGATGAATTGCGTGGATTGGGAGCGGCCGTTGTAAAATCAGCAGCATTGTTATCCGAATCTGTGCAACCATTATTCATTCTGAAAATCGCTGTGGTATTGGTTCCTGCAGGTGCAGCCACGCAGGCTTCTGAAGCATTGGCAGTACCATAGCCAACGAGATCAATGATTGCTGCATTTGAATAAGGACATGATAATGCTCCCAGTAAAGTGGTATTATTTACCAAAGCCACTTTACCATTGGCAGCACTCATATTTATTGCTAAGTTCGTAGCATCTGGCGCAGGCAACGCTGATCCTACAGCACCTCCCGTTGCTAATTGTACTAAAAAATATTTTCCCGCTGGTATTGTTCCTGAAACGCTCACAGACAAATTAAAATTTCCTGCTGTTGCTGCGTATTGAATGCTCCAGCTTGTCATAGTAACAGGAGCCGCTGTAGGATTAAATATTTCTACATAATCATTTTGATACGGCGCACCTGCATTTCCGCCTCCTCCATAAACCTGGCTGATGACCAAATGTGTGGTCTGGCTCTTCGCCGTAAACAAAAAAACAGTCAACAATAGTGATACGTAAATTTTCTTCATCCTCAATTTTTATAAATAATCAATGAGGCTTTAGTAAGGAGGATTGGAAGGATAAAAGTAAGGTAATGCTTTTCGCAGAACCAGCAGCCGGAATTATTAATGCATTAAATGTTTTAATACTTGTGCACGATGTTATAAAGACGTTCTTTTACCCTGAATAGTTGCTTAACGGATTAAAAAAACAACTGTGGTAAAACTGGTATTTATCTGCAAGGAACCACCTGTACTTATTATACAGCTGATAAACATTGATAAAAATAACTGATTTTCATAAAAAGGCATAACAAAATTTTATTAGGTTCTTATGTAGTAAATTGCAGCAATTTTAAACGTATGTTGAGTATTTGCAGGAAAGAATTACAACAGTTTTTCAGCAGCCTTACCGGCTATATTGCCATTATCCTGTTCCTGCTCATCAATGGCATTTTTCTTTTTGTACTCAGAGACAGTAACATTTTCGAATACGGATTTGCCACGCTTTCCAGATTCTTTGAACTGGCTCCGTGGATTTTGCTTTTTTTAGTTCCTGCAATTTCCATGCGTTCGCTTTCCGATGAATTCAGAACCGGTACATTTGAAATATTGCAGACAAGACCGCTTTCCAAATGGCAGGTCGTGCTGGGTAAATATTTTTCTTTACTGATCGTGCTGCTGTTCGTCATCGTCCCTACTTTTATTTATGTGATCACCATTAAAAAATTAAGTGCCCAGGGCGGCATTGATGCAGGTGGCATCAGTGGTAGTTATATTGGTTTATTCCTGCTGGCTGCCGTATTTGCGGCCATCAGCCTGTGTTGCAGCGGTTTCACCAATAATGCGGTTGTAGCTTTTTTAGTGAGTGCCTTCGCCTGTCTCATTTTATATTTTGGATTTGGTGCACTGAGTTCGCTTCCGGTTTTCCAGGGATCGCTGGATTATTATGTGGAAATGCTGGGAATCGATTTTCATTACCGGAGTATCAGCCGCGGTGTGCTCGACAGCAGGGATGTGATCTATTTCGGAAGTATCATTTTCCTTTTTTTGATGATCGCAGTGAAGAATTTGAAAAAGAAATAAGTTGGCGGGAGACGGTTCAGCGTTGACAAGGTTAATAGAGTTAATAAAGTTGATAAAGGAAATACAACTCACGAATTTAACAGCCCTTATCAACCTTATAATCACAGTCAACCTTATCAACTTTTTAAAAATTAATGAAAAAAATATTCAATACAAAAATCTGGTTACCGCTCACCGTTATCATTTTGATATTGGTCAACTGGCTTGCTTCGCGATGGCATAGCCGGATCGATCTCACCGATGAAAAAAGATTTACCTTATCAAAGCCTGTTAAAAAAGTATTGCAGCACCTGGATGATGAAGTAACGGTAAAAGTTTTTTTAAAAGGTGCCAGTAACAGCGGATTTACGAAACTATCCAAATCAACTGAAGAACTGCTGCAGGAATTTAAAGAAATTGCCGGTCCGAAATTAACGTACAAATTTATTCAACCTGATGAAACGGTAGAAGGCACCAATGTTACATATGCCGATACACTGGCTGCCATGGGTCTCAATCCTATCAATCTTACTTCGCAGGTTAAGGAAGGCCAGCAGCAACAACTGGTATATCCTGTTGCATTGGTCAGTTATCACAACAATACAACGCCCGTAAATATTTATGAAGGCAGTAAGGCCATTGTTTCCTTTAATGAACTGAACAGCGCAGAAGCAATGCTGGAATATAAATTTGCAAATGCCATCGAAAAACTTTCGCGGTCCGAAAAGCCGATGATCGCATACAGTATCGGCAACGGTGAGCCGACGGGTGACATTGTATATGACCTGGTGCCCAATACCCTGCAGGCCGATTATAATTTAAAGACGATGAACCTGAATAAGGTTGCGGGCATTCCTGATACATTTAAGTTATTAATGATCGTTAAACCCCTTGTTGCTTTTAATGACGATGAAAAACTAAAGATCGATCAGTTTGTAATGCGTGGCGGCAAGGTCATTTGGTTTGTTGATAAACTGAATGCCGAAATGGACAGCCTCAAATCAGTAACAGGTGAAGTGGTGGCTTACGACCGCGGCCTCGAAATAAATGACCTGCTCTTTAAATATGGGACAAGAATTAATGCTGACCTGGTAATGGATCTGCAATGCGATTTTCTGCCATTCAGTGTAAACGGAAAAGAACAGTTTGAATTTCTCCACTGGAATTATTTTCCTTTATTCGAGACAAAGAACAATCATATCATCAATAAAAATATCGGGCTCGTCGCCGGGCGTTTTGTCAACTCACTGGATACCGTCGGCGGCGAAGGGATCAGCAAGACCATACTGCTGAGTTCCAGTCCCAACAGCCGTTCCATCAGTACACCTGCTTTGATCAGTGGCAAAGAAAACGTGAATGCGCCGGAAGATAATAAATTTAAAAGAGCCAATATTCCTGTCGCAGTTTTACTGGAAGGGAAATTCAAATCTTTATACAGCAACCGTGCTTCAGAAGCAACGCGTGATACGCTGGAAAAATATGGAATGCCTTTCCAGGATGAATGCCTGGTTGATAATAAAATGATTGTTGTTGCAGACGGCGACATCGTATTGAATTCAGTAGTAAAAGGACAACCTGTTCCAATGGGTATGAACCCTTATACCGTCGGATCACAATATGAATACCAGTTCGCCAATAAAAATTTTCTGATCAATTGTCTTGATTACTTAATTAATCCATCCGGACTTTCAGAAGCAAAAGCAAAAGACTATACATTGCAGTTACTGGATCCTAAAAAAATCAATAAAGAAAAAACAAAATGGCAGGTGATCAATATTGCATTGCCTGTTCTGATCGTTTGTCTCTTTGCTGTTATTTATCAATGGTGGAGAAGAAGGAAGTATAGTACTAAGTAATAAGTTGTAAGTAATAAGTAGTGGTTTGAATTTTCGCAGCGGCAATATTAAATAAACCGGCGTATTGAAAAGACGTTTTAAACGTTTTGAACGTTTCAAACCTTTGAACCTTTTGAAGTATGAACAAAACGCAGGTGATATATATTGTTTTCAGTGCACTGATTATTCTTGCATTGATCTTTGATCTTGGCCTGCTCAGTAAAAAGAATAAGGTGGTAAGTCTTAAGACCGCATTGATACAAACAGCCTTCTGGGTATTTTTATCATTTGCCTTCTGTGGTTTTATCTGGTATGAAAATCAACATGGCCAGGGTAAGGCGGATGCCATCAAATACATTTCTGCATACCTGCTCGAGTGGTCCTTATCCATTGATAATATTTTTGTGTTCCTCATTATCTTTTCTTTTTTTAAAGTAAAAGAAAATAATTACAGCCGTGTGTTATTGCTGGGTATTCTGATGGCAATAGTTTTCAGGGTTATTTTTATTGCGATCGGCAGTCAGT
Source organism: Ferruginibacter sp. (assembly GCA_040003235.1). GTDB lineage: Bacteria > Bacteroidota > Bacteroidia > Chitinophagales > Chitinophagaceae > Ferruginibacter. The sequence goes on from JBDUCW010000092.1 coordinate 4,424, forward strand.
TGGTAGCGCGGTTCGACTGGATCATGTATCTCTTCGGAGGCTTTCTTGTTTTTACAGGAATGAAAATTTTTTCCAGCGGCGAAGAAGAAGAATTTAATCCGGAAGATAACTGGGCATATAAACTCATTAAAAAAATATTTCCTACTACCAATGATGATCCCAAAGGTCATTTCATTTTAAGAAAAGAAAAGAAAATTTATTTTACAAAACTGGCCATGGTGGTAATTATGCTGGGTCTGATCGATATTGTATTTGCGGTGGATTCGATTCCCGCGGTTTTTTCCATCATACCGGATCCGGCAAAAAAATTACTGATCTATTCTTCCAATATTTTTGCTGTGCTGGGATTGAGAAGTTTATTTTTTTTATTGCAGGGTGCTGCCAGCCGGTTCAATTACCTGCAGCATGGCATCGCAATCGTTCTGGTTTTTATCGGATTGAAAATGTTGCTGCCGTTATTAGAACTCACGGGTGTACATTACGCGTGGATTCACATGCCCGTATGGGTTTCATTGGCAGTGATTGTGGTTTGTATTTCCGGCTCCATATTGTATTCTGTTTACAGAAAAAAAGATGAATAGCATTGCCACTGACGTCACGGATTTTTTGCCACGACTTAAAACCTAAAACTTATAACTTAAAACTCACTTGTATTCCATTTCCAAAATATCATCCATCATAAATGCGCCGTTGCTGCAATTGAAAGAAGATGCTTTGATAGATCAATTGCTGACCGACAGCCGTAAAGTATTGTTTCCGGCTTCCACTCTTTTTTTTGCAATGGGTAATGCATCACGTGAAGGCAGCCAGTTCATTGATGAACTTTACCGGAAAGGCGTTCGCAATTTTGTGGTAGATGAAAATTTTATTTCCGCAATAAATTACCCGGCAGCCAATTTTTTGAAATCAGCCAATGTATTATCCGCTTTGCAACTGCTCGCAGGCTATCACCGCAGACAGTTCAGTATTCCCGTTATCGGAATCACCGGAAGTAATGGCAAGACGATGGTAAAGGAATGGTTGTACCAGTTACTGCAGTATGATTATAATATTGTGCGCAGTCCCAAAAGTTATAATTCCCAGATCGGTGTGCCGCTGAGCGTGTGGCAGATCAATGCCGCCAATACACTGGGAATTTTTGAAGCCGGTATTTCGCAGCCGGGCGAAATGGAAAAATTACAACAGATCATTCAACCTACGATTGCTGTGTTTACCAATATCGGCGAAGCACACAGCGAAGGATTTGAAAACAATGAGCAGAAGATCAAAGAAAAAAATAAACTGTTCAGCGGCGCAGAAGTTTTAATCTTTAATAAAGACATGCCCGGCATGTTTGTTTCGAATCCATCTGCAGAACTTTTTACCTGGAGTAAAAAACAGGATGCGACGGTGCTTATAAAAAATATCTGCAGGCAGCATGACCAGACTGATATTGATTTTATTTATAAGGAAAAAGAACAAAGGATTTCCATTCCATTCACGGATGAAGCTTCCATAGAAAATACAATTACCTGTTTGTGCGTGATGCTGTATCTGAAGATCAATGAAAAGGTTATTAAAGCGCGGATGCTGAAATTACAACCGGTGGAAATGCGGCTTCAGTTGAAACAGGGCATCAATAATTGTTCTGTTATCAACGACAGTTACAGCGCCGATATTAATTCATTTATTATTGCGCTTGATTTTTTACTGCAACAGCAACAGCATTCCAAACGGACCGTGATACTCAGCGATATTATCGGCAGCGGGCAGCCGTCCAATGAATTGTATGCACGTGTTGGCAATATCCTTCATCAAAAAAATATCGACCGGTTGATTGCTGTAGGAAATGAGATCAGCGGCCAGCATGCTGCATTTAAACAAATACCCGAAACACATTTTTTTGCATCAACTGACGCACTGATAAAAAATTTTCATACGCTGCATTTCAGTAATGAAACCATCCTGGTAAAAGGAGCAAGGATTTTCGGCCTCGAAACTTTGATCCATTTACTCGAACAAAAAGTACATCAGACTTTTCTTGAAATCAATCTCAGCAGTATTACGCATAACCTGAAATATTATCAGCAGCAATTAAAGCCCGGTACAAAAATGATGGCGATGGTGAAAGCATCCGGTTATGGAAGCGGAAGTTTTGAAATAGCTAACCTGTTGCAGTTTCATAAAGTAGATTATCTCGCAGTGGCTTACGTGGATGAAGGAATTGAATTGCGCAAAGCAGGCATCCGTCTGCCCATTATGGTGATGAATGCAGAACCTGCAACATTTGATATGCTGCTGCAACACAACCTGGAACCGGAAATATATTCGTTCGGTATTTTGCAGGCCCTGGAAAATTATCTTCAGCAATCCGGGATCACACAATATCCTGTACATATCAAACTCGATACGGGAATGCACCGGCTCGGTTTTGAAGCCGCAGATATTCCTGCACTCAGCGAAAAATTAAAACAGCAGCGTCATTTTAAAATACAAACTGTTTTTTCTCATCTTGCTGCAAGTGATGATCCATCAGAGGATGATTTTACCCGGATGCAGGCCAATGTTTTTCTTCAGTGCTGTGATCAGTTACGCCGGTCGCTGGGGTATGATTTTATAAAACATATTGCCAATACATCTGCCATCAACCGCCATAAAGAACTTCAACTGGATATGGTGCGGCTTGGGATTGGTTTGTATGGTGTTGACAGCAACGCAGCTGTACAGTCGCAATTAAAAAATGTAGCTACACTCCGTACCACAATCTCGCAGATAAAAAAAGTAAATGCCGGCGAGACGGTGGGTTACAGCCGTAAAGCTGTGGTAAAAAAAGATTCGATGATTGCAACGGTGCGTATTGGTTATGCAGACGGCTATCCGCGGGTATTAAGCAATGGCAATGGTGAGATGATGATTAAAGGAGTTCCTGCAAAAGTCATTGGTAATGTATGTATGGATATGACCATGCTGGATATTACCGGTATCAACGCAGAAGAAGGCGATGAGGTGATTGTATTCGGCACGGATCTGATAGTGAGTACTGTAGCAAAAGAAGCCGGTACCATTGCATATGAAATACTCACGGGCATTTCGCAACGTGTACAACGGGTCTATTACGAAGAATAACCTTCGGCACCAATCCTTATCTTTGCGTCCTATTATGAAATCAAGAACAGTCATATTTATTATTGCACTGGTAATTTTTGCCGACCAGGCATTGAAGATCTGGGTGAAGACCCATTACAATCTGAACGATTCACACAATGTGATCGGCAGCGGGTTCAAACTTTATTTTGTAGAAAATCCGGGCATGGCCTATGGCCTGAAATTATTTAAAGGCGAAGCAGGAAAACTTGTGTTGAGCCTGTTCAGGCTGGGAGCAGTTATATTCGGTGTGTGGTATCTACGCAGAATTATCCAGCATAAATACCACAAAGGATTTATTTTTTGCGCCGCTTTGATCTATGCAGGTGCTTTGGGAAATTTAATAGACAGTACTTTTTATGGAGTATTGTTTGATAAGGGCATGCTGTATAATCCACAGCTCAATGATTATATGAATTATGAAGGCATTGCAACATTTACTTCAAAGAAAGGATACAATGCAGTTTTTTACGGCAATGTAGTCGACATGCTTTATTTCCCTGTGATCAAATCAAGATTTCCTTCCTGGTTTCCTTTTTGGGGCGGACAGGATTTTGAATTCTTTCGCCCGATATTCAATCTCGCCGATGCTGCCATATCAACAGGCGTGATCAGCATTTTGCTGTTCCAGAAACGTTTCTTTAAACATCGTAAAAACAATGAACATCATCCCGTGGTTGAAACCGCTGCAATGGTAAATGATGAAGTGCATGTTTCCTGAGCATCGTTCCTGGTACTTTTAAAAAGGATATCCTGTGGTTTTTATGGCAATATGGTCGACTTGCTCTATTTTCATGTTGAAAATCAAGGTCAATTGAATAAAGAGGTCTTTGTTTTCAAATATTTCTAAGCAGCGGAAATGGAGCTGATACCCTCTTTATTAATGTTGTTGAACTGGAGCGGAACCGCGGCATAATCATTATTAAGCAAAAAAAATCCCTTTTATGAAAGGACTAAGGTATATATGTATGGCGTCTGTGGCTATTATTTTGATGATAGCATGCCAGAAAGAATTGAAGTTTGACGATGGGGGAGTTTCAACCGGAACACTCAAAAGTGCAACCACGGGCGATTGTTTACCCAGCATTGTAATGGGCACCTACCAGGTTGACAGCATTCTCAACAACACAAATTATATTGATGTGCACGTGAACATTACAGTTCCGGGGACATTTGTTGTAAAATCAGATACCGTAAACGGTTATTCATTTTATAAAGCCGGAACATTGGGCAATACCGGCGATAATATCGTTCGGCTGTATGCAACAGGCAAACCTGTTACTGCAGGAACAAATACATTTACTATTCAATACAGCGGCACGGTCTGTACCGTTAATGTTACTGTTGCCGGTATCGGCGGTGGTGGCGGAGGAGCTGCAGTGTACACATTCAGCAGTTCGTCTGGAAATTGCACCGGCGCCATGGCTAACGGAACTTATATCGCAGGTGCTGCATTAACCACATCCAATACACTTACGGTTACCGTTGACGTGAGTACGGTCGGAACATTTTCGATCGGGGCAGTGCCCGTTGATGGTTTTGCCTTCGGGGCTACCGGAACTTTTACAACTACAGGTATACAAACTGTTACACTGAACAGTACCGGCACACCAACTGCTGCGGGCAGTTTTAATTTCAGTGTGACCAACGGAACTAATTTTTGCCTGTTACCGGTGACAGTTACCAGCTCCGGCCCTTTAGCGGTATTTGCATTGGGTGGGGCGCCTGCATCCTGTACGGGCGCAATTGTAAACGGCACCTATACCATCGGCGTACCATTAACAGCATCTAATACAGTGGTTCTAAATGTTTCGGTTGCAACCATCGGTGCATATTCAATTACGACAACTTCTGTGAACGGAATGCAATTTGCCGCAAGCGGAAGCTTCACGACTACCGGCGCACAAACCGTTACACTAACAGGAAGCGGTACTCCGATAGCGGCTGGATCTAATAATTTTCCTGCTACCGATGGTGGCACTACCTGCACATTTTCAATAACAACTGTGGGTGCCGGTTCTGCAGCGCTGTATACACTGGGGGGCGCTCCATCTACCTGTACCGGTGCAACAGTTAACGGTATTTATACTGCAGGCACTGCATTGACAGCAGCCAATACGGCGGTAATTTCTGTTACTGTAACAACTGCAGGGACTTATTCGATCAGCACCACGAGTGTAAACGGAATACAGTTTTCTGCAACCGGCACATTCACTGCAACAGGAACACAAACAGTTACACTAACGGGAACCGGCACCCCAACAGCCGCAGGCTCCAATAATTTTCCTGCAACAGGAAATGCCAGCACCTGCACCTTTTCTGTAACAGCAGTTGCAGCTGTGGTAAATACAGATTATTTCCCATTGACGCAAAACAGCTGGTGGAGTTATGACAGTGATTATACAAGTCCTGATTCATTGTATAAAAAAAGCACCTATCAATCAACATTTGCGGGTAACAGCTACCGCAAGTTTGACATTGATGACAATACAACACCGTATGACTCTACTTTTTACCGTAAATCAGGAAATGATTATTATAACAGGTTGCCGGTAGATACTTTCACCAGTTATTATTTTGATGTATTGCAATATGGCGAGATTTTATTCCTGAAAGAAAATGCAGCAGCAGGAACTACCTGGAACTCGGCTGCGTTTTCAGGAGCTATCAGTGGTATACCTGCATTGATCCGTTATAATTTTACCATTACTTCTGTGAACGGTACGCTTACTGTCAACGGCGTGACTTACAGCAACGTGATCAAAGTGGATTCGAAATCACAGGAAAGTTTTGACAGCGGTGCAACTTACAGTGATGATATCGGAATGGAAAGCTGGTATGCAAAAGGAATAGGCCTGATTAAATTCCATGCCTATGATATTACCGCACCTACCAGCCAGTATGCGGATAACATCAGGTACTATCATGTTTTCTGATGATAGCGGAACTGAAAAAGCAGCATGGCTTATTTTTTGCTTTCCGGAACCGCACCAATTTTATAGAAACAGCGTTTTGCAGTATGCCGGAAAATTGAGAAGCCATATACTTTGAACGCGTAAACACCGTTAATATAAAAGATGAAAAAATTACATTCGGCACTAATCATTACTGCAATCATTGCTTTCACTTCCTGTGCAAAAGAATACAGCCTGGAAAATGGGGGCTCCAATCCAAATATTATCGGCCCCGACTGCAGGATGAGCATGATCGGGTATTCAGACAGCACTTCCGGTATCGGAACGGGTTCTGTTGCAGCCGTTATTAATTCTGGAGACAGCCTGACCAGTGTAATGGATTATGACAGCATTAGCAACAGCATCAATTTTTTCAGCACGCCTGTTTATGTGAATGATACAGTTTACATCGATGCTGATGAATATTTTGTTCAGACAGGAACTTCGAATTTAGTTACCAAACTTCATGGTCTTCTGGATCCAACAAATCCTTCATCACCTGCAATTGATATTAATTATACTTATGATGCGGGCGGTTACCTGGTAAAAAAGCAATATAGTTTTTCAGCATTTCCGGGCGTTCCATATGAGCAGGTTGATTACAATTATTCCGGCGGGAACATGACAGGGATGACACATACAAACCTGATCACCGGCGATCTGGTAACTGATGCAGTGGTAACTTATACCAGACTTACGCCAAGGAATTATATTTATGTTTTTCCTGATGAACTGACCTATCAGTATTTCACACAGTTCCTGAATTTCGGCACAAAAAATACAAATGCCGTAAGTTCGATAACGGTCAATACCTATGATCCGGGAAATGTGATCACCAATACTTCACTTTCCATTTTTTCAAAATATATTTTATCGGTAGACAATTATGTATTGAGCTGCGTAATGGGAGGCAGCGATCAGCCGGCTATACCTGCAGTGACCGGAAAATTATCTTTTTCGTATCATTGTAAATAAAGTCAGCGTTTGACGTTTATTTTTTAGCGTTGCTGGACTGTTTATTTTAAAGAATATTAAACCTTAAATTTTTTGATGCACTTCAAAGTATAAAACGCCCAACAAAAAACGCCCAACATTTTTTATATCTTCCCCACCATATTTGCGGGAATAACCCATTGATCGAATTCCTCCGGCGTTAGATAACCGAGTTTAACTGACATCTCTTTCAAAGTAGTTCCTTCCTTATGCGCTTTTTGTGCGATCTCTGCAGCTTTGTAATAACCGATCCTTGTATTCAGCGCAGTCACCAGCATCAATGAATTATCAACATGCTTTTTAATATTGGCTTCCAGCGGTTCAATCCCGACTGCACATTTATCATTGAATGAAACGCATCCATCACCAATCAATCTGGCGCTATGTAAAAAATTATAGATCATCACCGGTTTAAAAACATTCAGTTCAAAGTGGCCGTTGCTGCCGCCGATACCGATCGTAACATCATTGCCCATTACCTGTGCGGCTATCATGGTCAGCGCTTCGCATTGTGTTGGATTTACTTTTCCCGGCATGATGGAAGAACCAGGTTCATTGTCAGGAATAAATAATTCGCCGATACCACTGCGTGGCCCGCTTGATAAAATTCTTATGTCATTAGCAATTTTCATTAAACTTACTGCTACCATCTTCAATGCACCATGTGATTCAACTATGGCATCATGCGCAGCAAGCGCTTCAAATTTATTTTCTGCAGTGATGAAAGGAAGTCCGGTCAATGCTGCAATATGCTTTGCAACATTTTCTGAATAATTTTCTGGAGTGTTGATACCCGTGCCCACAGCGGTTCCGCCAAGAGCAAGTTCACTTAAATGAGATAAAGTATGTTTAATTGCTCTTAATCCGTGATCCAATTGAGAAACATAACCACTGATCTCCTGCCCGACTGTAAGTGGTGTTGCATCCATAAAATGCGTACGGCCTATTTTTACTACGTGCATGAATGCCTTGCTTTTTTCAGCAAGTGTATTGCGCAGTTTTTCAATACCAGGTATCGTTACTTCCATTAAAATTTTGTAGGCAGCAATATGCATCGCTGTTGGAAAAGTATCATTGGATGACTGTGATTTATTCACGTCATCATTGGGATGGAGGAATTTTTCCTTGTCTTCGAGTTTGCCGCCATTCATTACATGACCCCGATATGCCACCACTTCATTTACATTCATATTGCTCTGTGTGCCGCTGCCCGTCTGCCATACAACTAACGGAAAATATTCATCCAGTTTTCCTTCCAGTATTTCGTCACATACTTTACCGATCAGGTCAGACTTTTCTTTTGATAAAATACCGGCATCCAGGTTGGTCATCGCGGCCGCTTTTTTTAAATAAGCAAATGCTTTAATGATCTCTTTCGGCATCCGGTTAATATCCTGTGCAATTTTAAAATTGTCGATGCTGCGTTGTGTCTGTGCACCATACAATGCGTCCGCGGGAACTTTCACTTCGCCCATGGTATCTTTTTCTATCCTGTATTCCATAATATGAAAAATTTTCGCTGCAAAGGTAAGAAAAGTCAATGGTCAATAGTCGATAGTCCATGGGCGATTAGAAGAAACAATGCGTTATATTTAATCACTAAAATCTTCTGTTGTGAAAAAATATTTATTGCTTGTCACATTGATGATGTCATTGAATGGCATGTCGCAACAATATCAACCTGATTGGCAAAGCCTTGACAGCAGGCCCGTTCCCCAATGGTTCAAAGATTCCAAATTCGGCATCTTTATTCACTGGGGCGTGTATTCGGTTCCGGGATGGAGTTCCAAAGGCGATTATGCGGAATGGTATCAATATGGGTTGCAGACAAATGATACAGCACGTCAGCGTTATCATGAAAAAAAATTCGGCAATAAAACTTATTACCAACTGGCCGATGATTTTAAAGCAGAACTTTTTAATCCTGATGAATGGGCTGCATTGTTTGAGAAATCAGGTGCCAGATATATCGTTCTTACTTCCAAACATCATGATGGATTTACTTTATGGCCAAGCGCCGAAGCCAATAGAGACTGGGGCTTTAAATGGAATGCGGTTGATGTTGGACCCAAAAGAGATCTGATCGCCGATCTTTTTAAAGCCGTCCGTAAAACTGCTGTTCATCCCGGTTTGTATTATTCATTATACGAATGGTTCAATCCTTTATGGAAAGCTGATCCGAAAAAATTTGTAGCCGAACATACCTGGCCGCAGATGAAAGAATTGATCAACAATTATCAACCCGATGTATTCTGGACGGATGGTGATTGGGATGCCAGTGAAGATACCTGGAAGAGTAAAGAATTTTTAGCATGGATGTACAATGAAAGTCCGGTAAAAGATCGTGTGGTAACTTATGATCGCTGGGGAAGTGCTGTTCGTTTTAAGCATGGCGCCGTATTCACACCGGAATATCAACCCAATGCATCTTTTGATAATCATTACTGGGAAGAGAGCAGGGGCATGGGTTTCAGCTATGGCTACAACCGCGGGGAAGATGCCTGGGATTATAATTCAGCGCAGTCACTCGTATTGCAGTTGATTGATAAAGTAAGTCGCGGTGGAAATTTTTTATTAGACATCGGCCCTGATGAACATGGAAAAATTCCACCCATCATGCAGGAACGTTTGCTACAGATCGGCGACTGGCTGCAAATAAACGGCGAAGCCATTTATAATACAGTCAAATGGAAAACAGTTTCACAATGGAGTGAAGGCGATCAGCATTACCAACCAAAAACCGGAAGTGGGGATCTTTTATTAAAACTTACGATTGATCCCGATCCGGGTTATGCAGTAAAAGAAATCTTTTATACTTATAATGAAAACAGCAATGCATTATATGCGGTCTTTCCAAAATATCCCGACAATAAAAAACTGATTTTAAAAGATGTGCAATTCCCTGCAGGAAAAGCAATCAGCTTTTTATCAACCAAAGAAAATTTAATCTGGCAGCAGGTTGGAAAAAATGTCGTGATCAGTTTACCCGATTATAATCCTAATAAAATAAAATCGCCTTATGCATTTGTTGTAAAAATTGACAACTTTGGCGCATTTGCAAAAGCACCCACTATACAAAGTTCTTACGGAACGGATCAATTGAAGCCTTTGATCACGATTAAAAGCGATGGAGTAGAAGCCGTGAGGTATACTACTGATGGAACAGAACCGGATCTGCAATCCGAACTTTATACAAAACCATTTACAATCGATAAAACCAGTACCATCAAGGCCAAATCCTTTTTGTCTGGTATTTTACCCGGAACTACAGTGAGTGAAAATGTAATGGTTTATGAATGGCTTTCAGCATTTAAAGCAAAGGTGAAACCCGGAATTTTTTATCAATATTATGAAGCCAAAGATGATGTGTCTATAAATATAAAGTTGCTTTCAAGATCAGCTGCTGATGAAGAAGGAACAACCGATATGATTTCACTGAGTAAGAAAAAACGGAAAGACAAATTTGCTTTTAATTTTACAGGATATATTAAAATTGATCAAAAAGCAATCTATGATTTTTATTTATCTTCCGATGACGGCAGTAAATTATTTATCGACGGCAAAGAGATCATTAACAATGACGGCGATCATGGAGCTTTAGAAAAAAGTGGGAAAGCCGCTCTGCTGAAAGGTTTCCATGCAATTAATATTCAATACTTCGACAGTGGTGGCGACAACGAACTCAGACTGATGATGCAATTGCCTGGTGGGAAAAAGATGGAAGTGCCGAAAAAGGTTTTGTTTCATTAAGCGAATGCGAGAATGGTTTTGTCGTTTAAATCGTTTAAGGTTTAAGGTTCCAGAACATGCCTTACAATCGAAAGATAATTTGAATAGGCAGCAATGACATCCATTAAGCGCATATCGATCCAGATGAATTAACAATCTGAAAAAACTTTAAACGACTTAAACTTTAAACCTTTAAACATGATACCATGAAACGGTTCTGGATGTTGATCTTTTACTCCATTACTTTTTTCGTTGCAACTGCACAACCAAAACCAAAGTCGCAACAGCTTGCATGGCATGATATGGAATTTTATCTGTTCATGCATTTCGGTCCCAATACTTTTACGGATTTGGAATGGGGACATGGAAATGAAAAAGAAGAAATATTTAATCCTGAAAATCTTGATTGCAATCAATGGTGCCGGATCGCGAAGGCTGCGGGAGCAAAAGGAATTATTATTACTGCCAAACACCATGATGGTTTTTGTTTATGGCCAAGCAAATATTCCAAACATACCGTTCGCGAAAGCAAATGGAAAAACGGCAAAGGCGATGTGCTGAAAGAATTATCTGCTGCCTGTAAAAAGTATGGATTGAAGTTCGGCGTGTACCTTTCACCTTGGGACAGGAACCATCCCGATTACGGTACTGCAAAATACAATGATGTATTTGTAAATATGCTGAAAGAAGTGCTTACAAAGTATGGTTCTGTCTGGGAATTGTGGTGGGATGGCGCCAATGGCGAAGGTCCGAACGGAAAGCAACAGATCTACGACTGGCATAGGTTTGAGCAGACTGTCAGAAAGTTATCTCCCCAAACGGTTGTCTTCAGTGATATCGGCCCTGATATCCGTTGGTGCGGAAATGAAAATGGCACAGCAGGAATTACCAACTGGAATTATCTGGATACCGCCGGTTTCAAACGTGGTGCCGGTGCACCTCCGCAGGATACCCTCAATGCAGGAAATGCAAATGGCAAAAACTGGATCCCCGCAGAATGTGATGTAAGTATTCGGCCGGGTTGGTTCTGGCATAAAAATGAAGATGATAAGGTAAAAACACCGGAAACGCTATTTGATCTTTATCTAAAGAGTGTTGGCCGCGGAGCAAACCTTTTATTAAATGTTCCGCCCGATCAAAACGGATTAATTACAATGTATGATTCGCTTGCATTGATGGGATTTAAAAAACTACTGGAGCATAATTTTAAGAATGACCTTGCAGCAAATGCCAAAGTAAGAAATACTGCTGATCAGTTTGAACGGGTTATTCATCTTGGTCTTCCGGCAGTAAAAAAAATAAATTGCCTGGTACTTGAAGAAGATATTAAAAATGGTCAGGCAATCAGCAATTTTTATTTTCAATTGAGAAACAGTAAAAAACTTCAATCATTCCAGGGAACGACTATCGGACATAAAAGGATCATTACATTTCCGGCAATGGACGCAGATTATATCTCACTGCATTTATTAAATCCAAAACAAAAGGTCAGTATTAAATCAATTAAAGCATACCTGATTGGTGAGGATCTGATTCAGCCCTGAGCTTACAACATCCATTTCAGCAAAAAGCCGAAAGCGAATATCACCAGCCCTGTTGTGCTGATCTTCTTCATGAATACAGGCGACAAAGTAAATTTATTTGACCGGCTGAAGAGGATGATATTTTCAAGTAATAAAAACGCGATCACTGCAAAGCCCGTAATCAGGCCGCCGGTTAAAATGATTCTGCATACATTGGTCAATTCTTCCAATGGCGTAAAAGCATAACCCATAAAAAGTAAACGGATGCTGCCATATACGGCCAGTGAAGCCAGTGCACCCAGTAACATGCCTTTTGAAAATGCTTTTGCAAAGTATTGTAATGGTAATTGCTGATTCATAATTAATAGTTGAATAAAATATAAAATGGATTGTTTGATTCGATGCTGAGATTGGAATTATTCCGGGTGTCAAAAACTTTATCGTTACCAGCCGAGTTATTATCCAGGTACTGAGCCGTATAAAAAAGGCATCCTGAAATCAGGATTGGTAAAATTGATTTCCTGAAAATTTTTCTAAACATATATTTCCTTTCTGAGTGCAAACTACTATCGGCCGCCGTTTAAAAGACAGCACGATTAGCAAGTGGCATGTTTTATCTAACAAATGGTATTTTCTGTTGATGCATAAAAAAAGCCGCGCCTTTTAAGACGCAGCCTGTCTGCCTGTTGATTGTAATCTTTTAAAATTTTGCTTAAATGATGATCACCAGCAAAGCCACAGCTGTTGCCAGTATCATGATCATCAGCATATCTATCACAGTCTCTTTTTTTACTTTGTTTTTCATTGTCATGTCTTGAAATTTATAGTCCACCTCATTAATTTTTTATCCGGGTGCAAATTAATACCCTGTTTCCGGTCTGAATCCTTCCTTTTAGCAGGAGGCTGTTACCGGTTAGTAAGTGGTAAGGATCGGTGATGTACCGAATACCGGAGAGTATTGAATGTGTTGAGTGCTGAGTGCTGAGTGCTGAGTGCTGAGTGCTGAGTGCTGAGTGCTGAGT
>JBDUCW010000093.1:0-17644 GCA_040003235.1 Ferruginibacter sp.
AATAACAGATCGATATCTTCATTGGCATCCAGTTTTTGCGCTGCGATTTTTTTTCCGCCCGTTGCCAGAAATAAATAAGTATAATTATTCAATACACCCGGATTGGCCGCTACTTTTCCAAGTGATATAAATTCAGTAAAACGATGCCCGGTCTCTTCCAGCAGTTCTCTTGCAATCGCTGCTTCAGGTGACTCTCCTTCATCAACAAAACCACCCGGCAATTCAAGAAGATCAGACTCAACAGGATGACGGTATTGTTTAGCCATAATCACCTCATTATTTTCTGTCAGCGCAACTGCACAAACAGAAGCTGGCATCTCCACGACATAATAAGCAGGTACAATACCTCCATCTGATTTTTCGCAGACATCCTTTCTTGCCGTAAAATAAATATGCCTGCTGAGATATTCAGATGAAATTATTTTCCAGTTCATTCGTGTTGTGTTGAAAGGGTTTATTAAGGTTGGTTATATTGCCTCAGCAACTACCATTGTTTTTTTGCTCTCAGTTCTGTAATATGTGCCGTGTGATGTCTGCTATGCCATGCATACAATCCGAGTAAATACCAGAGCGTTATTTCTTTTTTTTGTTCAGGATGAAATACCGTACGTTCAAGATCCTGTTGTGTCAGTTGATATAGAATTGCATTCCATCTTGTATGCAATGCATGCAGCAATGTGAGCGAAACATTAATTGGTATTTCCTTCGTATCATTTAATCCGGCCCACAATTGTTCTTCATAAGTTTTTATAACAGGATTGTTTTCCGTTAAACCAAGTTTAAAACGGATATATGCATTCATATGACTGTCCGCCACATGGTGAACCAATTGTTTTACCGTCCAGCCTCCATCGCGGTAAGGCGTTTCCAGTTGCTGTTCATCAAGATTGAGTACAGCCGCTTCGAGTGCTGCGGGCAAAAATTTTATATCTGTCAGCCAATCCCTGAATTGCTGATCAGAAAAAGGCTGGGGTTGATATTTACCTATCGGATAACGCGGATCTGTCTGCATGATATTATTTGAAAAGTAAAAAAACTATTCAGTGCTGAATATAATATTCTATACTCAGCATTGAATCAGTTTTCCGTTGTGATATTAATGCGATGTTCCGGGTCGGATGGCCATCAGTTCCATTTCAAATACCAATACAGCACCACCTGGTATTGCACCACCACCTGCGCCGCGATCTCCATAACCAAGGTCACTGGGAATATATACTTTGAATTTATCTCCGACATGCATCAACTGAAGAACTTCAGTCCAGCCTCTGACAACACCGGTCATTGGCCTTACCAATGGCTCACCTCTGTCGTAACTGTTATCAAACTTTGACCCATCAGTCAAAGTGCCGGCATAATTCACCACTATAGTATCTGATAACGTTGGCATCGGACCGCTGTCATTGCCTTTCTTTAATATTTCATATTGCAATCCATCAGACAACACCATAACACCTGGTCTTTTTTTATTGGCCTCCAAGAAAGTAGCTGCCCTTGCTTTTTCTTCATTCACTTTTACCATTGCGGAAGCTTGCATTTTTTGTTGCAAAGCCACCATATAAGTTTGAATGACATTGTTACATTGCTGTGGATCGATCGCCGGTTTACTTTTCAATCCGTCTGTCAATCCCTTCTGCAATAAATTGGTGTTGATCTTGTCGAGCCCCTGCTGCTGCAGGCTTCCGGAAATATTTACGCCGATCGCATACGCGAGGCTGTCCAGCGATGTTTTAATACCCATAGCTGCAACGTTTGGTTTAACAGCCATCTTAACTGCAGGTCTTACAGCAGGCTTAGTTTTTACCTGCGCTGTTAATGAAACAGATATTGCTGCTGCAGCCATACAAACGAAAACTTTCTTCATCATTTTTTATTTTTATTATTACACGATTAAATACAATTTCTATCCCTCAGATTTCGGGGAATGATTACACGGATTGAATACAATTTTAAAACACGAATTACACTAATTTCATTCCCTTATTATTACTAATTACTAACTACAAATTACTCACTACTCCTCTCTTATTTCTTTTCCGGTTAAATGAATAAATACATCTTCCAGGGTAGCGGCTTTTACCTGTTTGGGCCTTTCAAATCCTGATGCTACCAGGTCGTCGATCATTTTATCAGGGGAGTTCAATGAAATGATCTTTCCTTCATCAAGGATGGCGATGCGGTCACACAACTGTTCTGCTTCATCCATATAATGAGTGGTGATGATCACGGTTGTGCCTTTTGAACGGATGTCTTTGATCAGTTCCCATAAATTTCTCCTGGCCTGCGGATCAAGACCGGTTGTGGGTTCATCCAGGAAAATGATCTTTGGCTGATTGATCAGTGTAGTGGCAATGGAGAAACGTTGTTTTTGACCGCCACTTAATTCTTTAAACTTTGCATTCGATTTATCCTTATCAAGAATTTTCTGTTTTTCTTCCGGTGTAAGATGGCCTTCCTTCAATTGCTTTCTTTCCTCTTCTGAAATGGTCAGGTTGACCAGCCGCAGCATTTCGTATGCATCCACTTTTGTATTGTACAATCCGCAAAACAAAGTAATCAGTTCTGTTAGTTTCAGTCCCGGATAAAAACCAGAGGTTTGCAACTGCACGCCGATGATCTTTTTAATTTCACCGGGTTTCTTATCAAGATCAATCCCATCCACGATTACAGCACCACTTGTTTTTTCGCGAAGCGTTTCAATGATTTCAAGTGTGGTACTTTTACCGGCCCCATTGGGGCCCAGCAAACCAAATATCTCTCCTTCATATACATCAAAGGAAATTCCTTTTACTGCTTCAAAATTGCCGTAATTTTTTTTCAGGTCTTTTACTGATATGATTATTTTCTTATCCATATATTTATTTTACAGCCTATTCTGCAATAAGCAATTCCATTTTTACATCTGCTGTTACAAAGGGTGAATCGAGATTAGGTATATGCTTAAACCCGTATTTTTTATAAAGGTTCAGTGCAGTTGTTAATTTACTGTTTGAATACAAAAAAACTTTTTTTGCATTCAATGCTTTTGCTTTGTCTAAACAAAGATCCATCAATATTCTGCTGAGGCCGCGGCCCTGGTATTGTTTATCCACCGCCATTTTTATCAGTTCATAAGTGGTTGCGTCTTCCTTCCACAAACCTGCGGTTCCGATCACCGCATCATTTTCCTTGATTAAAAAAATACATCCGCCTGTATCGATCACCAAACCATCAGGATCATCCAGAATTTCCAGGTCATGCGTTTCCAGCAGATCATATCCTTCCAGCCATTCCATATTCAACCTTTTAAAATCCGGCTGATATTTTTTTTCATATTCAACAATTTCCATCCATCACACATTTAGAATGCAAAATTATTTTGTTTCAAGGAAAGTATTCAGTTCATCCATCATTTCTTTACTTCCTGCAAAAAAAGGCGTGCGCTGGTGCAGCTGCGTCGGTTGAATATCCAGTATTCTTTGTTTTCCGTCGGTTGCCGCACCACCAGCCACTTCCAGGATAAAAGCAAAAGGATTGCATTCATACATCAGCCGCAGTTTACCATTCGGTTTATCAGTTGTGCCCGGATACATAAAAATTCCACCCTTGATCAGGTTGCGGTGCACATCGGCCACCATACTTCCCACATAACGCTGCGTGTACGGGCCGCCGGTTGCCTTGGTTTTTTTCTGGCAACCGTCAATATATTTTTTTACGCCATCCATATACTGGAAAAAATTTCCATGATTGACGGAATAAAATTTTCCGGTAGGCGGACAGGTAATATTCGGATGGCTCATCGAAAATTCTCCAATGGAAGGATCCAGTGTAAAACCATTTACCCCTCTTCTTGTTGCATAAACCAATATCGTAGAAGATCCATAGATCACATAACCCGCAGCCACCTGTTTGTTACCCGGCTGCAGAAAATCTTCACTGGTAGCGGGTTTGCCCAGTTCACTTACTCTTTTAAAAACACTGAATATCGTTCCTATCGAAACGTTTACATCAATATTGCTGCTGCCATCGAGCGGATCAAAAAGGCAGACATATTTACTGTTGTTGCTCACTTCATCATCAAACACTACAATATCATCAAGCTCTTCACTGCCAATGCCGGCGCAACTGATGCCATGACGCAGTACACCCATGAATTGGTTGTTGGCAAACTCATCCATCTTCTTTACTTCTTCGCCCTGGATATTCGTGGTGCCTGCATCACCGAGGATATCTACCAGGCCAGCCTTGTTCACTTCCACATTCACACGCTTTGAGGCAAGCCCGATATCACGCAGCAGACCTGCCAGTTCACCGGTCGCTCTCGGAAAATCCCGCATCTGCTGAATGGTAAACTCATCCAATGTCTGAACCCTTCTGTTGATATTCATATAGCGTTGTATTTTTAGCTTTATTTTTTTGATACCGGCTGAAAATCCATGGTCAGCATCGTTGCGTCGCAATCACTTCATCCTTTATATCTTTGGGCAACAAAAAAAAGAGCGGTCTGATGCTGCTAAATTAGGCATTTATGACAATCAGCCCAACTAACAATCAATTATCAGATGAAGATTTTCAAATTCGGCGGAGCCAGCATCAACAGTATAGAAAGAATCAGGAATATAGGCTCCATTTTACAATCCTTTCCCGGCGAAAAAATTCTGGTCATCATCTCTGCCATGGGCAAAGTAACCAATGCACTTGAAAAAGTTGCTGAAGCTTTTTTTGAAGAAAATAAAACGGATGCACTCGCGCTTTTTGAACAGGTAAAACGTACACATTCAGATACGCTTAAATACCTGGTATCTGTAAACTGGCAGCGTTCGGAAGAACAACTCAAAGATTTTTTTACGGAAGTAGAATGGTTGCTGCACGACAAGCCGGTAAGAGATTATGATTATTATTACGACCAGATCGTGTGCAGCGGAGAATTGATGAGCACTGCAATTGTAAGTAGCTATTTAAATGAAGCAGGCCTGAAAAATAAATGGATCGATGTCCGCGATATCATCCGCACCGATGATAATTTCCGCGATGCAACAGTCGATATTAATTTCACTCAACAGAAAACGGAACAGAGCCTGCTATCGCTTTTTAATGAATATAATATTGTGATCACGCAGGGATTTATTGGCGCAACCGATGAAAACGAAAGTACAACACTCGGCCGTGAAGGCAGCGATTATACTGCTGCATTATTTGCCAATATGCTCAATGCTGAAAGCCTCAGCATCTGGAAAGATGTGGAAGGTGTAATGAATGCCGATCCGAAAGCGTTTCCTGATGCAACATTTATTGATGCACTCAGTTATGATGAGATCATTGAAATGGCTTATTATGGTGCACAGGTGATACATCCCAAAACGATCAAACCCTTACAGAATAAAGGAATTCCGTTGCATGTGCGCTGCTTTTTAAAACCGGAACTTGCTGGTACCATCATCAGCAAAAAACCTGTTCATCATCTGCCGGCAATTATTATTGTAAAAGAAAAGCAGGTGTTACTGCAACTGAGCAGCAAGGATTTTTCTTTTGTAGGAGAAACGGGTATCAGTAAATTATATGAACTGTTTGCAGTATTAAAAATAAAACCCAATCTTTCACAGACAGGTGCCATCAGTATTTTGTGTTGCCTGGATGATAAGCCCGAACGCATTGAAAAACTGGCACTGGCCGCAGATGAATTCTTTGATGTACAGTTACAGAGAGATCTTACGCTGCTGACGGTGCGTCATTATACAGAAGAAAAAAAAGCGGAGCTGACAAAAGGCAAAACTATTTTACTGCAGCAGCAAACTACAGAGACCGTGCAATACCTTATGCGGTGATTACACTGATTTAAAAAGATTACACGTATTCAAGACATCTTAGAGGCAGGAAAGGTTCAGGATTTAAAAAACAATTTAATGATAGTAGTCGGGTTAAGGCCCGCAAGAACATAAGCTTACGAAGGCGCAGCCTTCGAAGGGAAAAAGCAGCCTTCGAAGAGAAAAAATAGTTTACAGGCTCATTTTATATTGATCACTGAACCTGTAATCATATTACTCCCATCATTGATCCGGATAAATAAAATTCCCTGCGGAAGATCATTCAGCAATAATGGAAAAACATTCATTCCTTTTTTTACTACTTTATTTATTGTTCCTAATGCTCTTCCCTGTGCATCCTTGATGCTGATATTACAGATACCGGAGGTTGCTGCATATACTTGCAATGAGGTCTGTTCACGGGCCGGATCAGGATAAATTGTGAGGGACAGGTTACTGTTGGATGGCCTTGCATCAAACCTCAGCACATCAGAATAAAATATTAAACCATCTTTCGTCAGCAGCCGGATCCTGTACAATGCAGTCTTATCATAATCATCTGAAAAAATATATGTGTTGCCGGTTGCAGTTATTGTTGAACTGATATCAATAAAATTTCCATTCACTGATCTTTGTAAAAAGCAGGCACGCACATTTTCTTTACTGTTTACCGTAGCCGTTATCACGCGTTTATGCTGTTGGGTATTGCCGTTGATGGTCAGCAACAGATCAACAGCCACAAGTCCTTTGCACACCGGCGAGGAATCTGCCGGAACGGCGAGTATAAAACTATGGAGAACCTGTCCTGCATTACCGGGCAATGCACCGTTGGAAGTATTGTTACAGGTCGAAAGTGCACTTGTGGCAATTCCGTTCATACCGCCATTGATCTGTGTTGTAATGCCTGCGGGATCTGCAGCAGCATCGAACCAGATTACACCGCCGCCGCCACCACCACCGGGTCCGGCGCATTGTGCATTGGCACCCAATTCTGAATTACCACCATCAGCACCCTTCGCTTCTATATTTACTGTACTGCCTTTATAATTATTGACCTGTAATATTATCACACCGCCTGCTCCACCACCGCCAGAGCCATCACTTGAAGACGCACTGCTCCAGGTATTAAAAGGCGCACCGAGATAACGTAATGGGGGTCTTCCATCTGCCATGATAGTATTGTCTGTATTGAGTGCACTGTTACCATTGATCGCGTCGGCTATAATAAATATAATTCCCCCGCCATGTCCTCCGGGCATCCCGTATCCATCATTATCATGCCCCGCCCCACCACCTCCGCCTAAGAAAATTTTATTCTGCGAAGCAGGTGATATTGCATATCCAAAACCGGATAATGAAAGTCCGCCCCTGCCTGGACTTGTGCCTGCACATTCACCAAACGCACTGGCGACACGGTTTCCACCGGCACCGCCTGCTCCCATATTTCCTCCTCCGCCACCACCGCTGTTGTGATTGTTACCACCACCGCCGCCATTGGCCTGACTGCCTCTTGCATATTCTTTTCCTGCGATGTAAAATGAAATGCCTTCGCCTTTGTAGCCTCCGGTCTTAACTGCATTGGCGAGATAGGGCATTGAATAATCTGTTGGTGGAGAAAGCGGATTGAAATTACAGGTACCGCCATATTGTGTGTACAACCCGCCGCGAAAACCGGCAGCACCGGCATCAATGGGTTTATTTAAATAAATTGTTCCGGGTACATCAATCGCAATGACGCCGCCTGTATCTGCAACCGGATCCCAGTCGGCGGCTTTGAGCGTGTCGGTGACCGTTACATCACCTGTATATTTTGGAAAGATGACACATTGCACGGCGCTGTTCACATCATAAAAATTATTGAACTTTCTTTCAAACACCATCGTGTCATTCAGGAAACCGCAGATGGTGCCCACTTCATAATTGCCTGCGTTGTTGATTGCCGTAATGCTTCCAAAAGCAGCCGTATTGGTCTGATCAATTGCAGCACCTTTCATCTGGATGATCATTGCTTTTCTTCCATTGAAAGAAGCAAACCCGGAAACATCCGATAATTTTACTTCGCCTTTGGAACTATCCACCCACAAAACTTTCCGGTAAATATTTACTACTCCGGAAATATTCTGTGCAAAAGAATAAGAAGATAAAAACAATAAACTGATAAATGTAAATATCCGCATAGGCATTGAATTATTTCATGCGACCAATAATACAGCAAGTTAATATTTTTTGCAGGTAAATTCTGTGTGTAAATCTGATCCGGGTTTAATTGATCAGGTATTGACCTTTTTCATTCCCATGATCACTGATTCCAAATATCTTTTCTATCTTAGAATTATGATTAAGCAATTCGTACTTATCGCTGTTGCACTTCCCCTTTTTTGCTATAGTCAAAAAAAGTCATTGATCCTGAAAGGCAGGTTAGAACATGCTCCTGAAAAAAAATTGTATGTTTCTTTTTTCACCGCTCCGGCTCAATGGGTAATGGACACGATTCTTATCAATGAATCAGGCGAGTTTTTTTTAGAGACCTACAAATGCGAAATGGCTCAGGAGGTTGATTTATACAACGGTATGTTCCAGATCAATGCCCTGCTGGTAGCGCCAGGTTTTGAAATGACTATTAACGGTGACGCCGGGAACCTTGGACTGCTTTCGCAGAGTTTAACTTTTTCCGGTATCGGTGCATGTGTGAACAGTTTCAGGAAAGTGCAAAGTATGATTGTCAGCCCGCTTGAGCAATTTGATTCTACTGTTCTCTTGGAAGGAATAAAATATCGGGAACATATAACAGACTCTTTAGCAGCTGCAGTATTTGATCATTGTTCCGATCCTTATGCGGCTTCATTCAAGAAACTCAAACATGATGAAACATTATATGGAAATTATACCAGCATATTCCGACATGCCGCCAAGGCCAACTACGATACTAAGACTTACCTGAATTTTATCCGTAATAATATTCCCGACAGCATTATACAAAATCCCGGAAAGGATGAAGATCTGTTATTGCATAATTATCAATACGGATTTCTCGGCGCTTACTGTCGCTACCTTGAACAATTGGCCAAAAGAGCAGATTCAAACTTCTTAAAAAATGATCCTGGTTTTATCCTGAAAAAAATCGCCGCTACTTTCAGTGGCAATACAAGGGATTATATTTTATCCGGAAGATATGCTGATGCTATCGGGGTATCGGAAAACCTTGATGAACTGAAAGCAGCGCAGCAAATGTATGGAGTCGTGACCGGCAATTACTGTAGTGCTGCTAAACTACAAACACTGCAAAAAAAGTTCGCTGATAAACTCGCTATTTTTCAGGGAACAAAGCCGGGCATGGTTGCTCCGGGGTTTACACTTATGGATCAAAAAGGTTTAACGCACAGCTTGTCGGATTATCTGGGTAAGGTTATTTATATTGATTTCTGGGCGAGCTGGTGTGGGCCCTGCAGGGCTGAGAATCCTGCAATGAAACTGTTGTATCAACATTTCAGCAATAATAAAAATTTAGTGATCATCGGCATTTCTGGGAAGGATATTAAAGCAAATTGGTTAAGGGCGATCGATGAAGATGATCCGCTTTGGTTACAGCTTTTGGATGATACTGATAAAATGAGTGAATCGTATAATCTTAATTTTATACCGCGGTTTGCAATTATTGACAAGAAAGGAAAGATTGTTACTGCAGATGCGCCCAGGCCCAGTGAGAAGAAAACGATTATTGATATTTTAACCAGGGAACTGGCAAAGTAAATAACAAATTGAAGGAATTATCAATTATCCAATAATCAATTGATCACATACTGCCCTTTCTTCGTAACCATGATCACGGGCAATTGTTTCTTTTCTTCAAAATAGTCGAAGGCTTCTTTGAGTTTTACTGCAAACTGCTGCAGGGATTGATTTTGTTTGGAAGCTTCGGCAAGATAATCCATCGATTTTCTCACATTGTATTTTACAGGAAATACATGCACCGGAATAAAATCCTGTCCGGCTGTTTTTGTATAAGAGGCCATTAAATAAACTTCTTCTATCTGTTGATCATTGATGGGAATGCAGCCCGTGCTTACACAGTTTCCATGAATATAAATGGCGCTTCCGGGCCTTAAAGAATCGCTTAATATTTTATCAGAAGCATTGGGATAATTGAGGCCGAGGGATAAATGATAATTGCTGTTGGGGTTGAATTCATTGATATAATAAAAACCTTCGGGCACCTGGTAATCGCCTTCCATGCGTTTAGGACCCATGCTTCCGCTCTGCATACAAACCTTATAAGTCTTGAATAATTTAAAGGGCTCCTTTTTATTGTCCTTTATCCAGACTTCGAGCTGACGGTCGTATTTAAAAGAACGGATATACATCTGTTCGGGGGGCCATTGCATTTTTTTTTCAGCAAACTGTTTACGCAAAGTGTCTTCCAGTTTGGTATTGACCTGGAGGATTTTGGCAGACATATTTTTTATGGAAGCTGTTTCAGGCTGTGCAGTGATGGTTGTAACAGTGCAGATAAGCAGCACTAACAACAATCCCTGTCTGTAGGTCAGTCTATTCATATTCAATAAAAAAATGGGTTACAAAACGATGAACGCAAAAATAGAAATTTTATTGAAACAAGGTTGTTAAATATAAAATAGTAATATTAATATTGAATAAGGAACAAGGATTTATGAACAATAAATTGAAAGCAGTTGCGAATTGAAAAAATTATCAATGATCAATTACCCCATTATCAATTATTAAAGATTGCCTCTCGAATCCTGTTCTCTTTCCAATGCTTCAAACAAAGCTTTAAAATTTCCTTTACCAAAGCTTTTTGCGCCTTTACGTTGTATAATTTCGAAAAACACGGTGGGCCTGTCTTCCAGCGGACGGCTGAATATCTGCAGCAGGTAACCTTCTTCATCCCGGTCAATCAGAATTCCTAATTCTTTTAAGGGTGCGAGGTCTTCATCAATTTTACCAACACGATCCAGCACTTCTTCATAATAACTGGCCGGTATCTTTAAAAATTCTATACCCCGGCTTTGAAGATCTTTTACTGTTTCAATAATATTCGCAGTGGCAATCGCTACGTGTTGCACGCCCTCGCCATTATAGAAATCTAAATATTCTTCCACCTGGCTTTTTTTCTTTCCTTCCGCCGGTTCATTGATCGGGAATTTTACAAAGCCGTTGCCATTGCTCATCACTTTACTCATCAACGCACTGTATTCGGTTGAAATATCCTTATCATCAAAGCTCAGGATATTTTTAAACCCCATGACCTCTTCATAAAATTTAACCCAGGGATTCATCTGGTTCCAGCCAACATTTCCAACACAATGATCTACATATAACAATCCTGTTGATGATGGATTGTATTCTGTTTTCCATTCGCGGAAACCGGGCATGAATATGCCGTTGTAATTTTTTCTTTCAATAAATAAATGAACCGTCTCTCCATAAGTATGAATACCGCTCAATATCACCTCGCCCTGATCATCCTTTAAAACCGAAGGCGCCAGGTAACTCTTACCACCGCGTTTGGTGGTTTCTTCATAAGCACTTGCAGCATCTTCAACTTTTAAAGCAAGTACTTTCACCCCATCACCATGTTTATAAATATGATCCGCAATTTCATTGTCTGTTCTCAATGGCGTGGTCAATACAAAAGTGAGTTTGTTCTGCCGGATCACATAACTCACTTTATCTTTCATACCTGTTTCAGGACCGGCATAGGCCAGACTCTGAAACCCAAAAGCGGTCTTATAAAAATGTGCAGCCTGTTTGGCATTGCCCACATAAAATTCTACATAATCAGTTCCCTGCAGCGGCAGAAAATCTGTTGTTGCCTGTTGTTTTGAATCTATTGCTAAAGTTGACATGTGAAATGATTTGATGATTCGGAGATGTGGAGATAGATGTGAAGGTGTGAAAATGTGGAGATGTGGAGATGAAGAAGCAGATTGTTCCAATTTGAAAAAATCTTCACATTTTCACATTTTCATATTTTCATATTTCCAAATCAGTGTCCCATGGCCAGCACTTCCATCAACAGATTGTAATGGCGGCGTTCATCAGAAAATATTTTATGCGGATAATCCGGAAGCATGGAACAAAGATAGTTGATAGTTGAGAATTATGAATAGAGTTATGAGTCCCTTCTTAATTCTTAATTCTTAACTCTTCCTCAACAACGACATTTTATCACTGATCATTTTTTTATCTGCCGTCGATACTGCCAAAGAAAATGCAGTATTTAAATGATGCATGGCTTTTTCTTTATCGATATTTTTATACAGTTCTCCGAGCAAAGAATGATAGAGCTGATTGTTTTTCAATCCAAGTTTTTCTGCTTCCACAATGGCTTCTATTGCACCATTTGCTTTCGCAAGTGCATAAGTCCGGTTAAGTGCCGCAATAGGTGAATACGCTATTTGCAGTAACCTGTTATATAACTGAAGAATGTTTTCCCATTTTTCAGGACTGTCCTTTTTAACCGTATGCCAGTAAGCGATCGCTGCTTCAAGATGATATTTTGTAAGCCGCTCGCCGGTAGACGCCTGGTTGAGATACCACTCTCCTTTTGCAATCAATTCTTTATCCCACCGCATCGTATCCTGTTCTTCATACAAAATCATTTCGCCGGCATCATTCGTTCTTGCATCAAAGCGTGAAGCATGAAAACACATCAGCGACAGCAATGCATTTACTTCAGGCTGATTGGTTGCTTCGTGATAAGTCAGCAGATGCGCCAGCCGCATGGCTTCGAGACAAAGTTCTTTTCGCAGCACGGAATCAGTTCCGGCAGAATAATATCCTTCATTGAATAATAAATAAATTGTGGTGAGTACATTCTGCAATCTTTCCGGGATATCAGATGCTGACGGCATGGCGATCACGATCTTTCCGGCACGCAATTTTTCTTTAGCCCGTGACAATCTTTTATTGATCGTTTCTTTATTGGATAAAAATGCGGCGGCAATCTCTTCAATACCAAAACCGCAAAGGATGCGGAGTGAAAGTCCTACCTGTGCTTCAGAAGAAAGCAAAGGATGGCAGATGGCAAACATCATCTGCAGCTGACTGTCTTCAATATTTTTTTCTGAAAGATCAATATCGTCCTCTACAAATGAGGTTGCATCTTTTTGTAATGCGGCAGTTATTTTTTCAGTGAATATTTTCTTTCTTTTGAAAACGTCTCTGGCTTTATTTTTTGCAACGCTGTATAACCAGGCCTGTGGATTAGGCGGCAATCCTTTGATGCCCCATGTTTCAGCAGCTAATAAAAAAGTATCACTGGCAATATCTTCCGCGAGCTGAATATTTTCTATACCAAACAGTTTACAAAGTACTGCAGTGATACGACTGTATTCCGTACGGAAAAGATGTGGTATTAATTCTGACGAGTTCATATAATTAACCGCGGAGACGCTAAGTCGCTAAGTATAATATAAATCACATTTTTAAAATCCCGGGAATAAATCTTTTACAAAAAGCTTAGCGGCTTAGCGTCTTTGCGGTATAAAATTACATCTGAACAATTTCGCGAACCTCTACATTCCCGCCACTTTCCAGTATCGGGCAACCTTTTGATAGTTCAACCGCTTCTTCAATTGAATCCGCTTTGATGATGGAATAACCACCCACAGCTTCTTTGATTTCTACATAAGGTCCGTCGGTAATAACGTTTCCTGATTTTAAAATTTTGCCTCCGCCGTGTAAACTATTGCCGCGGCTGACTAATTTATTTTGTGCTGCAACACCACCAAGCCAGTCCATCCACTTTTTCATAGTGGCCTGCATTTCTTCAGGAGACCGGGTTGAAGGATTGTTTGAAAAATCATTGCGGAAGATTAACAGAAATTCTTTCATCGTTTTAAATTTTAATAGTTTAAAAACAAATGACGATTGAAGTTGCAGAAACAGGACAGGAATCAAAAATATTTTGTAAATAGATTAGTCCATGGACTATGGACTATAAACATCTGCTAAAACCCTCTTCCTCCTGTTTGCGGTTTAGGCAATTCTTTTCTTGGAATTTTTTCTGTGCGCTGTGCTGTGTTGTAAACAAACGATGCAACAATGATGGCAGCCTGTTTAAGATCTTCCGGCACCAGATGATCATATGTATCCATATTCGTATGGTGCGTACGCGTATCATATTCGAGTTCGTCCTGTATAAACTGAAATCCAGGAATGCCCACTGCATCAAAAGAAAGATGATCAGTTCCACCGGTATTGCTGATAGTTACAGTTTTTGCACCCATATCATTAAAGGGCTGAAGCCATTGTGTAAATATCGGGCCTGCGTCTTTATTTCCCTGCAGATAAATGCCCCTGATCTTTCCGCTGCCGTTATCTAAATTATAATATGCAGAAACTTTTGAATGATCCGGCATCAAATCCATTTTAGCAGGATCCGCAAAATGATTCTTCACATAATTACGGCTGCCGAACAGGCCTTCTTCTTCTCCGCTCCACAATGCAATACGGATGGTGCGTTTCGGTTGAACACCGATCGCTTTTAAAATTCTTACGGCTTCCATCATTACAGCACTGCCGGCTGCATTATCTGTAGCGCCTGTTGCACCATGCCAGCTGTCGAGATGACCGCCCAGCATAACGAGTTCTGCTTTTAATGTTGGATCTGTTCCGGGAATTTCTGCAACTACATTATATCCTTTCAGATCATCCGTATAAAATTTTGTTTTTACATCTGCTTCAACCGTGACTTTCACACCGCTTTCTGCCAAACGCTGAATGCGTAAGAAATCATCACTGCTCAGCATCACCATTGCAGGCCCTACTTCTGCATCCTTTGCATAAGAACCTCCATTACTTACAAACACGGTCCCATCACTACCGCTGGCATTCATGCTCAACACAAGCGCAGGTTTTTCTTTCGCATAAAAATCATTCATCTTGCGTTGCAATGCAAAGGTTGCAAGGCGGGCTGCTCTCTGTAAAGAATCACCGCCCTGTTGTCCGCGCTGGCCTCTTTGTCCGCGAGGAGCCGCTGGTTCAGCAGCCGCCATTTTATCAAGAGAAGAATCTGCATACCTTCTTCCATCCGGATCGAAAGATGGTTTTAATTGTGCAGGTGACCAGGCCATCACTATTTTTCCTTTAAGCTGCCCGGAATATTTCATCAGTTCGATGGTATCTTTTGCTTTGATCAACACAACATCTGCACTGATCATTTTTTTACCGGGCGTGCTGCCGGTCCATGCACGTGGTATTGCTACAATGGGAATATAATACGGCGAGGTTACTGCAACATAACAATGCTGCTGTTCCCAACCTTTGCCGAATTCACCCCATGGTTCCAGTGTGGCATTTACAAGGCCCATCTTTTCCAGCTCATCTTTGGCCCAGTTGGCTGCCCGCATAAAACCGGGTGATGCCGTGAGTCTTGGCCCGCTCACATCCGTAAGATGAAAAGCAATATCCATCACTTTCGAATTATTGGTTTCTTCATTTTTAATTTTACTGATTACGTCTGCGTCAGACCTGTCTGTCTGGGCAGTTGCAAATCCAACCGCAAAAATTAATGAAACAAAACAAAAAGATTTTTTCATGTTAAACAGTTTTTAAAAAATGGTAAAAGTAGGTATGTAATGTAGTGCTAAAATTTTAGTAAAAGAAAAATGGCCGGCAGATTTTGTTACAGGATTATAAATGTGTGTATCCGTTATAGTCCATAGTCTATCGACCATGTACAATGGACCATGGACTATGGACCCTACCGGAAAAATGTTATCTTCACAAACAACTTAATTGTATATGGACAAAGCAATAGATTATCTCATCATCATAGGAAAATCTGTAGCCGTATATCTTTTTATTATCGCTGCCATAAGAATTTTTGGCAAAAAAGAACTGGCGCAGCTTTCTGTTGTTGACCTGGTATTTATTTTACTCATCAGCAACAGTGTTCAGAATGCAATGGTAGGCACCGATTCCACATTGCCCGGCGGGTTGGTAGCTGCATTGGGACTATTTGTTGCCAATTATATTTTGAAATTATTATTCCGCACATCGCCCTGGTTCAGCAGGGCTGTGCAGGGTGAAAAAATTATCCTGATTCAGGATGGCGTTGTATTGCAGAAAGGAATGCGTGAAGCTTTAATGACCATGCCCGAACTTGAAATGGCGATACGGGAACATGGTGTTGATGCTATCCGCGAAGTTGATCTCGCCGTGCTGGAAGTGGATGGGAATATCAGCGTGCTGTCGGAAAATTATAAACACAGAACGATCAAGAGAAGAAAAAAACCGCAGTTGTCGCATAACCCGTAGTACCTTTTTTACTTAAAACTTTTACGCGTGAAGTCAAAATTAAAAAGTAAAAAATATAGCCTTAGCCCCCTTTTTTAATTTTTATTTTTTACTTACTTTTATGATCACAAATTGAATAGCTCCAAACGATATGCTCACTTTTACAGGCGCTCTGCCTGCATTCCTGTCATGATGAACGGGACTTCGCGTGTTTAAAAGTTGAAGGTTGAAAGTTTAAGGTTTAAGGTTTTTGTAAAATCCGAAATCACTTTTTCTTCTTATGCCTTACAGCTTAGGCCTTCACAGCTTAATTAAAACTTATTACTTATTACTTAAAACTCTTTTATGCGCATAGCTGTATTGGGTGCCGGCATGGTTGGCCGCGCCATCGCCATTGACCTGGCAAAGGATCATGCTGTTACTTCATTTGATATCAGTGAACATTCATTGAACATCCTGAATAAAAAAAACAATGCTGTAAAAACAGTGAAGGCTGATCTTACTGATTTTGATAATTATATTTTTCTGCTGAATGATTTCGATATTGTAGTAACGGCCGTTCCGGGATTCATGGGCTATCAAACACTGGAAGCTGTTATCAAAGCAAAAAAAAACGTAGTGGACATTTCTTTCTTCCCGGAAGATGCATTGCAACTGGATGAACTCGCCAAAAAAAATAATGTGACCGCGATTGTAGATTGCGGCGTGGCACCTGGTATGAGTAATCTTATTCTTGGTTATTACAATGCACAGATGAATGTTATGTCCTTTGAATGTATGGTAGGCGGGCTTCCTAAAAAGCGTATTCCTCCATTTGAATATAAGGCACCATTTTCACCGGTGGATGTGATACAGGAATACATCCGTCCCGCAAGATTGATGGAACATGGTAATATTGTTACGAAGCCTGCATTGAGTGATGCTGCCATTATTGATTTTGAAAGGCCGGGACCGCTGGAGTGTTTTAATACCGATGGTTTGAGAAGCCTGTTGTTTACGATGAGTCATATTCCTGATATGAAAGAACAGACATTGCGCTATCCGGGCCATATCGATCTGATAAAAAAAATGATCGCTGCGGGTTTCTTTGATGAACAGCAAATCACTATCAATGACTGTTCTATATCCCCGTTGGAATTTTCTTCTGCCCTGCTTACCAAACAATGGAAACTCGGTGAAACAGAAGAAGAATTTACTTTGATGCAGGTAAAAATTACCGGGCAAAAAAATAATAAAAAAGAAACGGTTATTTACGATCTCTTTGATGAATATGATGTTGCTACGGAAACCAGCAGCATGGCCCGTACTACCGGTTACACCTGTACGGCTGCTGTAAATTTATTGATCAATAAATTATTTACGGCAGCAGGTATTTTTCCTCCAGAACTGATCGGAAGTAATACAGCATGTTTTAATTTTATTTTGAATTATCTGGCGGAAAGAAAAGTGATTTATAGAAAGCGGGTTCATGGTTCATAGTCCATGGCAAAGCAATCTATTTCTTACTATGGACTATCCATTATGCCTCCGTAAATTAGAAAGCACCGCATCGCTGCAGTGCTTTCTGTCTTCTATGTGTAAGTTAGGGTTACAGTCTTACA
>JBDUCW010000094.1:0-17640 GCA_040003235.1 Ferruginibacter sp.
TTGTCGAATGTGAACTGCTGGTAAGAATTGGTACAGAGAATATCATTGTCCTTGAATTTCTTGGCATAAGTTTCAGCAGTGCTGATGTCGTCGTCTGTTTGTGCTGTTGCCTGAAATGCAATGGCTGCTGTCATCAAGACAAGCATCATCAGCCGTATAAGTCTTACGGTAAATTTCGGGTGACTGTTCCTTAATCCATTCGTGTGCTGCTCATGATCATTTATATGATCGCTGGTAATTGCAAGATTATTCATTGAAGTGTAGTCGGATTTTTATGATAAAGAGTAATTGGGTTTTATTGCTGCAGGGATAATAACTATTATTACAAAATAGGAAAAACAACAATATCGGGTTTTTATTAAAAATATCTTTATATATGGCTATGCTGCCGCTTCAGGATATTTAAAAAACCCAATAAGAAGAACGGAATTGCAGTTGCATTTATTGCAGCAATGGATCTGGTAAATAGTTTTGTAAAGTTAAAGTTATGCTCTACGATCAGAAGAAATTATCAATTATAAATTATCCATTATCATTACTCGATGTTTTCAATGATGCCTGCAATGCCCTGTCCGCCTCCAACACACGCAGAGACGATGCCGTATTTTTTCTTAAGCCGCTTCATGTCATTAATTAATTGAATGCTGAGTTTACAGCCGGTACACCCAAGCGGATGACCTAATGCAATAGCACCGCCATTAATGTTTACAATGGAAGTATCCAGATTCAGTTCACGGATGACAGCGAGTGACTGTGATGCAAAGGCTTCATTGAGTTCGATAAGATCGATATCGGCCAGCGTCATGCCCGCCTGTTTTAATACTTTCGGAATTGCTTTTACGGGGCCGATTCCCATCAGCCTGGGATCAACTCCTGCACTGGCACAATTCACCAGCCTTGCAATTGGTTTTAATCCGAGTTCATTGATCATTCTTTCGCTCATTACAATTACAAAAGCGGCACCGTCACTGGTTTGTGAAGAGTTGCCGGCTGTAACGCTTCCACCCATCGCAAAGGCGGGTTTTAATTTTGCCAGTGCTTCTACCGTTGTATCGGCACGCACACCTTCATCTGTTTCAACCGTAAAATTTCTTTTCTGTTTTTTTCCTTTGGCATCAACATATATTTCTTCAACACTGATCGGTAATATTCCTGATTTAAAATAACCGTTATCAATTGCAGCTTTGGCTTTTGCATGGCTGTTGAAACTGAAAGCATCCTGGTCCTCGCGACTTACTTTATAGTCTTTGGCTACTGCTTCGGCAGTCAATCCCATACTTAAATAATAATCAGGTTCTGTTGTTGCAATAGAATAAGCAGGCACTGTTTTCCAACCGGCGGTCGGTACCATGCTCATACTTTCCACACCGCCAGCAATTATACATTCGGCCATACCAGTCCGGATTTTTGCAGTGGCCATTGCAATACTTTCAAGGCCACTGGCACAATAACGGTTAATGACAAGGCCTGCAGCCTGCTGGCCCAATGCTCTTGCAGCAATGATGCGCCCCACCTGCAATCCCTGCTCTGCTTCAGGTACAGCATTGCCTACAATCACATCATCCACCATTTTCGGATCCAGTTGCGGCACTGTTGCCATCAACCCTTTGATCACTTCTACTGCAAGATCGTCAGGCCGTGTAAAACGGAATCCACCCTTTTTACTTTTGGCAACTGCTGTTCTGTATCCGGCGACTATGTATGCTTCCTGTAGCATTTATTAAATTTTAAAGTGCTTTTAATTATGCTGTTTGGCGTTGGGTGTTTGGCGTTGTGAACAGTTTCAAAATCTTTAAGCCTAAACACCAAACGTAAACACCAAACAAATGAATATAGTTGTTTATGCAACCTTTACAAAGTTAGCAGTTCTCCATCAAAGTGCAAACTCATTTATCTTTGCGCGGATGTACAAAATTTTACGCTCCTTTCTTTTTTTGTTTGATCCGGAAAAGGTGCATTATTTTTCGATGAATGCATTGCGCATACTGTGTAAAATTCCCGGTGTTAAAGCGATCGTTCAAAGCTGCTTTCAACCAAAGGGAAATATTCAATATTCAATATTCAATATTCAATTCTCAAATAAAGTAGGGCTGGGCGCGGGCTTTGACAAAAATGCAAAATACCTGGATGAACTGCAAGCATTGGGGTTTGGCTTTGTAGAAATCGGAACGGTAACACCGAAACCTCAGGCTGGCAATGATAAACCACGATTGTTTCGGTTAAAAGAAGATAATGCACTGATCAATCGCATGGGATTTAATAACGATGGTGTAGAAGCCGTAACAGTAAGATTACGGTCCTGGAAAATAAAAAACTCAACACTCAACACTCAACACTCAACACTTATTATTGGTGGCAATATCGGTAAAAATAAAATCACTCCCAACGAAGATGCGTGGAAGGATTACGAAATATGTTTTACCGGTCTGCATGATTATGTAGATTATTTTGTGGTGAATGTCAGCAGTCCGAATACGCCCGGCCTTCGCGAACTGCAGGAAAAAGATGCTTTACGGAAAATTCTTTCCAACCTGCAAAGGGTCAACTCAACATTAAAAGATCAGAAACCGATTCTGCTGAAGATCGCTCCTGATCTAACAAACGAACAGATCGATGATGTAATTGATCTTGCAATGGAAATCAAACTGGATGGATTGGTCTGCAGCAACACAACTATTGACCGACCATCACTCACTGACAAGTCAAAAGTAAAAAGTGAAAAAATCGGTGCCGGTGGTCTGAGTGGAAAACCATTGCAGGAACGAAGTACAGAAATCGTTTACCATATTCATAAAAAAACAAACGGCGCTATTCCCATTATTGCCAGCGGCGGTATCTTTACCGCTGAAGATGCCAGAGAAAAATTACAGGCTGGTGCTTCATTGCTGCAGGTATGGACCGGTTTTATTTATGAAGGCCCTTCTATCGTAAGAAATATTTGTAAAGGATTAGAAAGTTAAGAGTTAAGAATTAAAAGTTTAAGAATTGAGCGTTAAGAGTTAGTGTTTAAAGTTATTTAACATGCAGCATTTATTTACCAGCGAAAGTATTATCAGTTTTTTTATACTGGTCATTTTAGAAATTGTTCTTGGTATTGATAATGTTATTTTCGTAAGTATTATTATCAACCGTTTGCCCAACAGTAAAGAAAAACAGGCAAGACGGATCTGGATGATTACCGGAATCATTTCAAGAAGTTTATTGCTGATGGCACTCGGCTGGCTGCTGAAACAAAAAGGCAAAGCCGTCTTTACGGTATTCGGAAAAGGTTTCGATCTCGCAAGCCTGGTCATGCTCGCGGGCGGTTTGTTTTTGATTTATAAAACGGTCCGCGAAATTCATCAGAAGCTCGAAGGTGAAGACGAATCCGTTTCAGGCGGCAACAAACCCAAACTCACACTGGGTAAGGCTGTGGTGCAGATTATGCTGATCGATATCGTGTTTTCCTTCGACAGTATCATCACAGCAGGCGGTACTGCCAGCCATGTTGAAATCATGATCGCGGCTGTGATCATTGCAATGTTCATCATGTTTTTATTCAGTCCGAAAATTTCTGCTTTCATACACAAACATCCTTCATTAAAAATGCTGGCACTGTCCTTCCTCGTTATGATCGGACTGACATTAGTCATCGGTGGCTGGGATGAAGCAAAGGCCGAAGATCTGCACCTGAAAAATTATGTTTATTTCGGAATGGCATTTTCATTTTTAGTAGAACTGCTGAACATGAATATGATGAAGCGAAGCAGAAAAAGAAGAATCGTTCAGTTGAATGAACCTCAGGAAGAAGAGGATGATGAAGATTCGACAGATTCAGATCAGGCGAAGTAATTTGATGATGTGAAAATGTGGAGATGTGAAAATGAAATACAAAATCCCGATCATCGTTAAGTAATTTTTTATTCAGATTATCCTGCAATAATTATAATGCTGTGATACTTGATAAAATCTACACATTTTCACATCTCCAAATCTTCACATCAATTACACAGCAACGCCGCTGCTACTACGCCCGCAGTTTCTGTTCTTAATCTTGTATTGCCAAGTGCAACTGCGGTAAAATTATTTTTGATAGCCATTTCAATTTCTGCTTTGGTAAAATCTCCTTCAGGTCCAATTAAAATGGTTGCATTGCTGAATGGCCGCATTGCTGTTAGTTGGACTTTGCGTTCTTCATTTTCACAATGCGCAATAAATTTCTGTTGATCGGTGGATGACGTTATTAATCTATTGAAAGCGATCTGTTCTGATAATTCCGGCAACCAGGTCTGTTGAGATTGCAGCATTGCGCTGATCAAAACAGCTTTCATTCTATCATACCGAAAATTTTGTTTCTCTGTTCTTTCACAGATCAATGGAGTAATGGATGAAACACCGATCTCAGTTGCTTTTTCCAGGAACCATTCTAAACGGCTGTTATTTTTAATCAACGAAATAGCGATGGTAATTTTTTTAGTTGACGGCTGACTGCTGACTGTTGACAGAAGATTTACTTCACAGCGTTTTCTGTTGTCATCAGCAATAGCAGCAGTAAATAGATTTCCTTTACCATCTGTTAACTGAAGCTGTTCGCCAATCTTCATGCGCAGTACTTGCACAACATGTTTGCTGGTATCTTCATTTAACACTACTTCAGAAGCACTAACATCAATATCGTTTTTGTAAAAATATGGGAGCACTGATTATATTTTTTGCCGCGAAGTAAGATTAAAACGAATAAATTCATTTGTTTAAAAAATGATTTTTATTCTTAACTGTAAGAATTTTTACCACCAACATAATGGCTGCAAGTATCATTAATCCGAAACCAATCGTTAGAGATTTATTTGCCCAGGCCGTATGCATAATCCTGCCAAAACTTCCAAACAATTGCATAATAAATCCCACCAGGAAAACTGCAAGCACATGCTTATACTTCATCAAAACTTATTAAAAAATAAAAAGGTTTTGCAACAAATACATAACTACCGTCCTGAAAAATTATCCATTATCAATTATACAATTATCAATTAAAAAGGTGCTTCATCATCAAACTCACCATCATTCATCTTGCTGCCTTTCTGGATGTATAATTTTGCACCGCCGCCATCATCATCTTTAAAAGGTTTCCAGTTGCCCTCCGGTAAACCGAAGCCTGCACTTCCGGCATCATCTTCTACAAATTTCTGAATGTGCAGCAATGCCTTCAGTTTGATCGTCTCCAGGCTGCCGTTACGATGCTTGGCTATCCGGACATGCGTTTCACCTTTATTGCTCTCACCAAATTCATTGGCGGTGATATCATAATATTCAGGACGGTACAGGAACATCACCATATCGCTATCCTGCTCAATTGCACCCGATTCACGAAGATCACTCAGCTGCGGCATCTTATTGCCGTCTTTTCTTTTTTCAACCTCACGACTCAACTGCGACAATGCAATAATGGGCACCTGTAATTCTTTGGCAAGCCCTTTCAGGTCACGGCTGATCTTGGAAATTTCCTGTTCGCGATTGGTATTCCTGTCGCTGCCACCACTCATTAACTGCAGGTAATCGATAATGATCAGACCAACATTGTGTTTGTTTTTTAAACGGCGGCATTTAGCACGGAGTTCAAAAATATTCAAGGCTGCGGTATCATCAATAAAAATGGGCGCATTGCTCAAACGCTCAATACCATTTTTATACAGTTGTTTCATTTCATGTTCTTCCAGTTTGCCTCTCGAAATTTTCTCCAGCCAGATTTCACTTTCCGCACTAAGGATACGTTGAACAAGCTGACTGCTGCTCATCTCCAGGCTAAAAAAAGCAACCGCTGTTGGTTTCTTCGAATTCATGGCAGCGCTGCGGGCAAGGTTCAGTGCGAAGGCCGTTTTACCTACAGCAGGTCTTGCTGCCAATATAATAAGATCAGTTGGCTGCCAGCCATACGTTACTTTATCAAGCGAAGGAAATCCACTGGTAACACCGGTAATATCTTCATCGCGGTTACGCATATCCTCAATACGCTGAATCGTTTTAACCAGAACAGTATTGATATCGTCGAAGTTTTTACGAAGATGGTTATTGGTAATTTCGAACAGTTTACTTTCTGCATCATCGAGCATATCAAATACATCGATACTGTCTTCGTATGCATCACCGATTATTTCGCCGCTGATACGGATGAGTTCACGCTGAATAAATTTTTGAAGAATGATCCTGGAATGCGCATCAATGTTGGCGCTGCTTACAACCGCGTTGGTGAGTTTGGAAACATAATAAGGACCGCCCACCAGTTCCAGTTCTTCCCGGAATTTCAGTTCTTCTACTACTGTTAGCAAGTCAATAGGCAGACTTTTTTGTGCAAGCCCCTGCATGGCGCGGTAGATACGTTGATTTGCGTCTGAATAAAAACATTCTGGTTTTAAAATTTCAACAACTGTATCAAAGGCACTTTTTTCAAGCATGATGGCACCAAGCACGGCTTCTTCCAGTTCTTTGGATTGCGGCGGCACTTTGCCATACACCATTGTACTCAGGTCCAGTGTTGATTTACGCCTTGTCTTGCGGTCTTTATTGAGATTAGTAAGATCCATGTTGTTTATAATTGGGTTGTCGGTCTGTTAGGGAAACACTGCAGATTTTTCGCAGGGCGGCTAAGGTAAAGGCAAAATAATTCATGTTTATCCACATTCACCTGTTATCAACTTTCTGTACTTGTTATCCCCGGCATTTCCACACACAAAAGTAGCTTATTCACGGCTTACTAACATACATGTTGACATCTTTAATCCAGCAAATTCTTCAATTCAATCTTGTTTATACACAAAATTTAAAATCCATTTTATTTTTTCTTCACCTACCCGATTTTTTTTGCGCTTGTTTTTTATCAAATGAAATTTTAGTTTCTGATTCTTCTCTTAAGTATGCATGCTGTTTAATTGTTATGCTTTTACTGAATAAGTTATCTTTGCTCCCATCTGTTGCTGAAAACAGTTTGAATAATTAATGATGTGAATCATTTTGCTGCAAAAGATTTTAAAATATGACGATCAGTTATAATTGGTTAAGTGAATACCTGCCGGTAAATGTTGAACCCGAACGGTTAAGCAAAATATTAACTTCTATAGGGCTGGAAGTGGAAAGTATGGAAGATTTTGAAAGCCTGAAAGGTGGCCTGAAAGGACTGGTCATTGGTGAAGTTCTTGAATGCGAAAAACATCCGGATGCAGATAAACTGAAGGTTACTAAAGTTACTACCGGTGATGGGGAGCCGTTGCAGATCGTGTGCGGCGCACCAAATGTTGCTGTCGGGCAAAAAGTAGTGGTAGCAACAGTTGGTACTACTATTTACCCCTTGAATGGTGAACCGATGACCATGAAGAAAGCAAAGATCCGTGGAGTAGAAAGCCAGGGAATGATCTGTGCCGAAGACGAAGTTGGACTGGGCCATAGTCATGATGGCATCATGATCTTACCGGCTGATATAAAAGTTGGTTCAGCAGCTGCAGCTTATTTTAAACCTTACAGCGATATTATTTTCGAGATCGGCCTTACGCCCAACAGAATGGATGCGATGAGCCATATCGGTGTTGCAAGAGATGTCTGCGCTTACCTTACACACCATGATAAAAAAGATCATGCGGTGAAAAGTCCTTTTAAAAATGGTTTTAAAATAGACAATCAGGTATTACAATTTAAAGTATTGATTGAAAATAAGGAGGCGTGTCGCCGCTATTCAGGCGTCAGCGTTTCAGGTATCCAGGTAAAGGAAAGTCCTGAATGGCTGAAAAATCGGTTAAAAAGTATCGGCCTTCGATCGATTAATAACATAGTTGACATCACCAATTTTATATTGCATGAAACCGGTCAGCCTTTGCATGCTTTTGATGCAGACAAGGTAAAAGGTAAAACAATACTGGTAAAAAATTTACCGGAAGGAACTGCTTTCTTATCTCTTGATGAAAAAGAAAGAAAGCTGAATGCTGATGATCTGATGATCTGCAATGGAGAGTCGGAACCCATGTGCATCGCCGGCATATTTGGCGGATTGGATAGCGGTGTAACTGATCAAACGAAAAATATTTTCCTGGAAAGCGCCTGGTTCAATCCAGTCAGCATTCGTAAATCTTCTTTACGGTATGGCTTAAGAACTGATGCTGCGATAAGGTTTGAGAAAGGCGTTGATATCAGTAACACCGTTCATGTTTTAAAAAGAGCAGCATTGCTGATACAGGAAATTGCAGGTGGCGAAATTGCAAGTGATGTGATTGATATCTATCCTGAGCCTGCAGCAAAAACAGAGATCGGCCTTAAGTTTCATTACCTCAAAAAAATCAGTGGCAAAAATTATCATCCCGATACGGCGAAAAAAATTTTAAATGCACTCGGCTTTGAATTGATGAAAGAAGGCGTGGATGAATTATGGGTAGCCGTTCCTTACAGCAAACCGGACATCAGCATTCCGGCGGATATTGTGGAAGAGATCATGCGGATCGATGGTCTGGATAATGTTGAGATACCTGCTGCCATCACAATTTCACCGGCTGTTGAAACGCTGGCACATGAAAGCAGTTATA
Organism: Ferruginibacter sp.; assembly: GCA_040003235.1. Classification (GTDB taxonomy): domain Bacteria; phylum Bacteroidota; class Bacteroidia; order Chitinophagales; family Chitinophagaceae; genus Ferruginibacter. Next base: position 8,544 of record JBDUCW010000094.1, read on the forward strand.
AAGAAAAGGCAGCAGGTTATCTTGTAGGACTTGGTTTTAATGAGATCTTCACCAACAGCATTACCAACAGCGCTTATTTTGGCGAAACCGTTTTATCTACTTCCGTAAAAATGATCAACAGTCTGAGTGCGGAACTGGATATACTTCGTCCCTCCATGTTGCAGACGGGCCTGGAAAGTATTTCTTATAATATCAACAGAAAAAACAATAACCTCCGCTTCTTTGAATTCGGTAAGACATACAGTGTAACCGAATCCGGAAAATACAAAGAACAACAGCACCTGAGCCTGCTCGTTACCGGAAATAAAACGAGTGATAACTGGCATCACAAAAGTGAAAGATCAGATTTTTATTATATAAAAGGAGTTTGTGAAAAACTGTTTGCATCACTGGCAGTAAATATTTCGGGGTATAGTGTGGAAGAGAACGGATCCGTAAAAGCGAAAGTAAAAAATGAGGTCGTTGCTTCAGTTGAAATTATTGATAATGCAACTTTGGCAAAATTTGATATTAAACAGCCTGTTTTTTTTGCTGATATTGACTGGGATAAAATACTTTTACTGAATAAGAAAGATGATACTGCGTACCGCGAAATTCCAAAATATCCGTATGTACAGAGAGACCTGGCGATCATTGTAGATAAAGGTCTTGCCTACGATAAACTGGAAAAAGCAACAGCAGCGGCGAGGATAAACAAATTAAAGTCGGTGAATTTATTCGATGTATTTGAAAGTGATAAACTGGGTGCCGGTAAAAAATCGCTGGCAGTAAGTTTTACTTTTCTTGATGAAGAAAAAACGCTCACCGATAAAGAAATTGACGGGATGATGAACAGGCTGATAGAAACTTACGAAAAAGAACTGAATGCCGAAATAAGAAAATGACCGGCCCTGAAGAAAATATCAAACGTGTAAATATTAAACTTCAGCAATTGCTGAAGCAATACCGTGCATTGCAGAAGGAAAATGAACGGCTCAGCAAAACGCTGAAAGAAACGCAGGATAAAAAAGTTTCAGATCAGCAGACCATAGAAATGCTGAACCAACAGGTGCTCATTTTAAAATCTGCTGCACTTCAGTTAAGTGATGCAGATAAAAAAGAATTTGAAAAGCGGATCAATCAGTATATAAAAGAAGTCGATAAATGTATTAATTTCCTGAGCGATTAGCCTTAACTGATTTTATAATTTACGTATGCCTGAACTCATTCCGATAAATATTCTGATTGGCGACCGCACCTACCGGATCCGCATTGAACCGGCCGATGAAGAACAGGTGCGCAGTACTTTAAAAGTGATTAATGACAAGATCATAGAATTCAAAACACAGTTTGCTGGCAAGGATATGCAGGATTATATTGCCATGGTGCTTATCTGGTATGCCACACAGCCGGTTGCTGACAGCAATCAGCCGCTTCAGCAGAACATTACAGAGGCGCTTATAAAAATGGAGCAGCAACTTGATACAATGCTCGAATAATCTCTCATAAACATTTGATTGGACAGTCAATCGGACTTTCGCATCCACTTCCTTTTTATGAGTACCCTAAACGAATTAAATTTTCGTTATCTTCGCTCATTAACATACTCACTATAAGCATTATGCATACAGAGAGGATTTATATTGTGAACAGCTTTAAAAATATTTCATTCAATGGAACCAACGATTCTATACATAATTATTGGCGTACTGGCCCTGATAATCGGCACAGTACTGGGTAAGGTCTTATTTGCCAAAAACACAAAAAAACAATTAGAGGAAGCAGATCAACAGGCCCAGCGTATCATTTCCGATGCCCAGGTTCAGTCAGAAACCATCAAAAAAGAAAAACAGCTCGAAGCCAAGGAGCGTTTTGTTCAGTTAAAAGCCGAGCACGACCGTGAGGTAATGCAGCGTACACAAAAGGTAAATGATTCGGAGAACCGTATCAAACAAAGGGAACAGAGCCTTAATCAGAAAGAGGCCGGCCTCGAAAAACAGATAAAAGAAAATGAGACGATCAAGGAAAATCTCAACAGGCAGATCGAGGTTGTGAATATTAAACGCAGCGAACTCGAAAAACATCAGGAAGAACATATCCGTCGTTTGGAAAAAGTAGCCAATCTTACCGCAGATGATGCCAAAGCACAATTGATTGAGAGTCTCCGCCAGGAAGCCAATACCAAGGCCTTGGTAATTCAGCAGGAAATTATTGAAGAGGCAAAACAGAAAGCCAATAAAGAAGCCCGGAAAATTATTATTCAAACCATACAACGTACTGCTGCAGAGCAGGCTATTGAAAATTCAATCACCGTTTTCAACCTGGAAAGTGATGAGATCAAAGGTTCCATCATCGGCCGTGAAGGTCGTAATATCCGTGCAATAGAAGCCGCTACCGGCGTGGATCTTATTGTGGATGATACGCCTGAGGCAATCGTACTTTCTTCTTTTGATCCGCTCCGCCGTGAAATTGCACGTTTGTCTTTACAGCGTCTGGTGGCCGATGGCCGCATTCATCCGGCACGTATTGAAGAGGTTGTTGAAAAAACAAAAAAACAGATTGATGACCAGGTAATGGAAATAGGTGAAAGAACCGCCATTGAACTGGGTATTCATGGTTTGCACAAAGAACTGATCCGTATGGTTGGCCGGATGCGCTTCCGGAGTAGTTATGGTCAGAATTTATTGATGCATAGCCGCGAGACCGCCAATCTATGTGCGATCATGGCTTCTGAACTTGGTATGAATCCTAAATTAGCTAAAAGAGCCGGCCTTCTTCATGATATCGGTAAAGTACCCGATGAAGAAACCGAACTCAGTCATGCTTTATTGGGAGCCAAGCTTGCGGAAAAATATGGTGAAAATCCTGCAGTCGTAAATGCGATCGGGGCTCATCATGATGAAATGGAAATGCAGTATGTGATCTCTCCGATCATCCAGGCCTGTGACGCCATCAGCGGGGCTAGACCGGGAGCAAGACGTGAGATCATGCAGCAATATATTCAACGTATTAAAGATCTTGAAAATCTTGCCATGGCCTATACCGGTGTAGAAAAAGCCTATGCCATCCAGGCCGGCCGTGAATTGCGTGTGATAGTAGAAGCTGATAAAGTAACGGATCAGGACAGTGAAAAACTCAGTTTTGAAATAGCCCAGAAGATACAGAATGAAATGACCTTTCCGGGCCAGATAAAAGTTACTGTGATCAGGGAGAAGAGAGCTGTAAATGTAGCGCGTTAAGGATGTCAATCAAGAATTTTTGAAGAATTATTAATTTCAAAAATTTTTGGCTTACTAGTTTTTTCTCTTATCAAGTCTTGTGGGAAGGCTCATCAGGTCTGAAGTTCCATTCGTATTTCCTTAGAAACGTGAACAGAACAATTTACTATACTCAGACTAAAGTGGTTTCGTCCAGTTCAGTTAAAAGAAAAGAATCCGGAATTCAAAAATTATCCATTATCCACTATTAATTATCAATTATAAATCCCTACCTTTGCCGTCCGTTAAAATAAACAGTTATGAACGCAGTAGCATTTGTACATGAGCAGTTAACCGCCAAAAAAGAATTACCTAAGTTTAAAGCTGGTGATAATGTGACCGTTAACTACAAAATTGTGGAAGGATCTAAAGAACGTATCCAGAGTTTTAAAGGCGATGTAATCAAACGCCAGGGTACAGGCCATACCGCTTCCTTTACAGTACGTAAAATAAGTGATGGTGTAGGCGTAGAACGTTTATTTCCGGTGTATAGTCCTAATATTGACAGCATTATCCTGAATAAAGTAGGTAAAGTGCGTCGTGCTAAATTGTTTTACCTGCGTGAAAGAAGCGGTAAAAGTGCACGTATTACTGAAAAAAGGATGGCTACTCCCACTAAAGCTAAAGCTTAATTTACTTTCAACTTATAAAAAAGAGCGGAAATCTTCGGGTTTTCGCTCTTTTACTTTGTAATACAGCCAGTTTGGTATGATTATTGAAAAAATGTATCGCTTTTTACCCTGATCTGTCTTACAATTTTTTAACTCTTAAACCACTATGAAATTATGAAAAGAAACATTCTGTTACTTACCGTCATTTCCATTATCTTCTTTCTCAGCTCATGCGCAAGAGGCATCACTACATATGAAGCTGCTAATGGAAAAGCCAAATGCGGCAGGTATATAAAATAATAAATCAGGATAACAATATTAGAACAGCAATCTCCGGGTTGCTGTTTTGCATATATCGAAACAATTTAACCAGTTGTTAAAACAGCATAATAATACCTTTAAAAATTACGGCAATCAATAATTAATTTATCTTTGCTTTTTAAATCACTACTATGGTACTTTCAACAATCAACTCAATTTTTCTTTTATCAATGCCCGGAGGAAGTGAATGGCTTCTGGTTTTGCTGGCGATCCTGTTATTTTTTGGTGGTCGTAAAATCCCTGAACTGATGCGTGGTATCGGAAAAGGTGTAAGAGAATTTAAAGATGCTAAAGACAATGTGAAAAATGAAATTGAAGCCGGCATGATGGAAAAAGATAAAGACAAAGAAATTCAGGAATTAAAAAAACAACTGGCAGAGCAACAGGCTAAGTAAGATAACCTGGCCTATACAGATATTTGGCTGAAGTGCACGACTTAACGAGGTTCGGTCATGCATTTCAGCCAGTTTTATAAAAACCCTTCAGGAATTCTGCAATGTTTTCATTTACTACCATAAGTTCTTTTCAGCAACAGCTTAAATCCGGCGAGTTTACCTGCACCCAGGCCGTTGAACATTATCTTCAGCAAATAAAAAAAAATCAGCACCTGAATGCCTTTGTGGAAATATTTGCAGAAGAAGCTATGCAAAAAGCCATGGAAGCAGACTGTAAATTAAAAGCCGGTGAACCAATCAGGAAATTACATGGCGTTGTCATCGCAATAAAAGATGTTTTATGCTATAAGGATCATAAAGTAACTGCAGCATCAAAAATACTGGAAGGTTTTGAATCTGTTTATACAGCCACTGCAGTACAACGGTTGCTGGATGAAGGCGCAATTATTATCGGCCGTTGTAATTGCGATGAATTCGCAATGGGAAGCAGCAATGAAAATTCTGCTTATGGAAAAGTATTGAATGCATTGGATGAAACCAAAGTGCCTGGCGGTTCTTCCGGAGGAAGCGCTGTTGCTGTTCAAGCGGACATGTGCATGGTCAGTCTGGGCAGCGATACCGGCGGCAGTGTGCGCCAGCCTGCAGATTTTTGCGGTATCATTGGAATGAAACCTTCATACGGCGGGATTTCAAGATATGGGCTGATTGCTTATGCTTCTTCATTTGATCAGGTAGGTATCTTCGGAAAAAATGTAAGCGACATTTCTCTTTTATTGGAAATCATGTCCGGCAAAGATGACTTCGACTCAACCGCATTACAAAAAGCAACAACTGATTTATCAAGCCTGCCTGATTCTGGAAAAAAATATCGTATCGCCTATTTTAATGAAGCATTGGAACATCCTTCTCTCGATAAAGAAATCAGTGCTGCAATCTTAAATACTATCGGAAAATTAAGATCATCGGGACATGAGGTTTCAGCTGTTGAATTTGATCTGATGGATTATATTGTACCAGCCTATTATGTTTTAACCACAGCAGAAGCAAGTAGCAATCTCAGTCGTTTTGATGCGGTTCGGTATGGTTACCGAACCAAACAACCGGTAAATGATCTCACCGACTTTTATAAATTATCGCGGTCAGAAGGCTTTGGAAAAGAAGTGCAAAAACGCATCATGCTCGGCACTTTTGTTTTAAGTACGGGTTACTATGATGCTTATTTCAGTAAGGCACAACAGGTAAGAAGATTGCTTGTTGACAAAACAAATAATCTCTTTAAAAATTTTGACGCGGTCATTTCTCCAACCTCTCCCACTACTGCTTTCACCGCAGGCGAAAAAAAAGATGATCCTATTGCAATGTACCTTGCAGATATTTATACCGTGTTTGCAAATCTTACCGGCATCCCAGGCGCTTCAATCCCTTTGTACAAACACAGCAATGGCATGCCTTTCGGGCTACAGATTATGACCAGGAAAGAAGAAGAACTACCTTTGCTGCAGCTTTGCTCTTATCTAATGGAAGATTATAAAACGTACCGGGTTCAGTAGTTATGAATCGAAAAATTTTCATACCGCTTTTTGTTTTACTGCTGGCAACCATTTCCGGTAGTAAACTGTTTGCACAAAAAGATCATAAACCGGCTGATACTGCTATCGTTAGTGATAACCTTGAAAAAGAAGAAGAGGATATCATTGAGGATATTATTAAAAAAAGAGTGCCACCTCAAAAAGACAAAGTTGAATACTTCAGCCAGGTAACCAAATATGGTTTTAAAAATCTTTTTTCCGGTTTTTCTTACAATACATCTCTGCCCTATACCAGCCAGGTAAATCCTTATGCAGAAAGTTTTATGCAGGATTATCTCAAAGCCCATGGAGCATCGCTTGTAAAAATGAAAGGCTGGGCTCAACCTTATTTTAACCTGATTGAAAGTATTCTTGTTCAGTATGGCCTGCCGAGAGAATTGAAGTATGTTGCTGTGATAGAAAGTAATTTAAAGACAGCGGCAACAAGTGGAGTTGGTGCCGGCGGCCCCTGGCAATTCATGCCTTACACAGCAAGAGACTACGGACTGACCGTGAATAATTATATTGATGAACGCAGGGATTATTATAAAAGTACACACGCCGCAGCAAGATATCTACTTACGCTTTACCGGCAGTTACACGATTGGCTGCTGGTATTCGCAGCGTATAACGGAGGGCCTGGCCGTGTGTACAGTGCCATGAAAAAAAGTGGCAGCCGCAATTTCTGGAACCTGCAATATTATCTTCCCCAGGAAAGCCGCAATTATGTAAAAAAATTTATTGCTACGCATTATATCATGGAAGGAAGTGATAAGTTAAACACACAGCCTTCTCTTTCAGGTATTACTGATAAGAGTGGGTTTCAACCAAACCCCGGACCTTATACAGATCCCTTTGCAACCAATAAGCCTAAATTGAATGATCAGGAAAATGCCGACGTGGAAATACTCGCAGTTTCCGGAAAATTTAATTCACTCGTGATTGCAAAAAATCTTTCCATGGATATTACAGTCTTTAATAAATACAATCCGAATTTTGATATGATGCTCAGCAGCAACGGTAATTACGATATGCGTTTGCCGGCTGATAAGATGAGCCTGTTCGTTTCCAACAAATACCAGATACTGAATGAATGCGTACAACTGATGCTTGGAGACGAACCGATTATTTCTCCTGTAAAGAACACAGCGCCAAAAAAAACAAAAACAACAAAGCAGAAAGTCTGATCTTATTCCAGTATTTTCATAATTGATTCTGCTTTCAACAGGCACTCTTCATATTCTTCTGCTGTATCACTGTAAAACGTAATAGCGCCGCCGGTTTGAAATGAAAGATATTTCTTATCTGCATTATAAAATATACTCCGGATCACAACATTGAAATCGAAATCTCCATCAGGTGAAATATAACCGATAGCACCGGAAAACAATCCCCGCGCAGTCTTTTCATATTGCTCGATCAGTTCCATCACTCTTTTTTTAGGAGCACCCGTCATACTACCCATCGGAAATGTTGCTTTGATGGCATCAACGAAATGAAGATCATTTCTCAACCGTCCGCTAACGGTACTGATGAGCTGATGTACCTGCGGAAAACTGTACAGTCCAAACAATTCATCTACTTTCACCGTTCCTTCTGTACACACACGGCTCAGATCATTTCTAACGAGGTCTACCACCATTACGTTCTCACTTTTTTCTTTTGCACTTTGCAACAGGTAAGTTTTTGCAGCTTCATCTTTGATACTGTCTTTAAGATCTCTGCGGGAAGTTCCTTTGATCGGTTGTGAAAATAAATGATCACCTGATTTTTTTAAATAGCGCTCTGGACTTGCGCAGATACAATACTTATCATCCTGCCGGTATAAAGAAGAAAATGGATTAGGAGAAAAATCCGTTAAGCGTTTATAAATCATTACGGGATCAATAACTATATCTTCCGCAAAAAATTCCTGGCAAAAATTTATTTCATAACAATCGCCACGAAGAATATGCTGTTGCAATTTTTTAATGACTGCTTCATACTCATCCTGTGAAATGCGTTTTTGTATTTTGATTTTCGTTTGCTGCAAATCAGCAGCTGGAATAAAATTATTGATCTCCTCAAATATTCTTTCCGGATCACTGCAACTGATAGCAATAACATCTTTTTTAAGCCGGATCAGTATTTCAGGAATAAAGAACTGCAGATCCTTAAATCCAATATTATCTGGATGTGCTGAAACCAGTTTTTCATTTTCATTTTTAAGGCCATAGCCCAAATGTCCCATCAACCAGGTTTTCTTTTTATCATGAAACTGTTTCAATGTTTCAAAAGCATTCCCGGCAACGCATGTGATCGATTCTTTAGAACCTGCTCCCAGCATACATTCAAAGGCTGCTGTTTCTAAATCATATTGACGGTTATCGAGCAAACAAAAAATGCTGAACCGGTTTACCCAGTTCAGCATCTTTATTCTGAATGCATTTAAATCACTAACAGTAAAATTTTGTTCCCGTTCGTTCACTATTGCAATTCAATATAACTAAAAGTCATCTTCTTCGTCGTAACCGCCACCGCCGCTCATATCATCGTCAAACAGCCCAAACTCTTTAAAGTCGCTGTCCAGTTTAAGATCATCATCTTCTTCTTTACCTGGTTTTTTTGTGCCGACTTTTTTTGTTTTTGATTTAGGCACATCAAATTCATCGAAATCAGGATCCCAATCATCTTCCTCTTCAGGTTTTTCCCAATCATCAGCTACTTCTACATCAGCGTCCTCCTCATCGTCATCATCATCCTTACTTTTTTTTGAAGAAGCCTTGCCCTTTTTGGCAACCGGTGCTTCATCAATACCCTCCTCATCATCGTCATCATCCTCTTCGTCCTTTTTAGATTTGGGAGTAGCTTTGGGAGCGGATTTTTCTGCTGCAGGTTTTGCAGGAGTTATTTTTTTTTCTTTGTCAGATTTAGAAGCCATACTAAAAGATTAATACTGTAAAATTTCTTAGAGATTTTTAATTAGC